>JAZDKD010000123.1:0-11804 GCA_043803345.1 Pseudomonadota bacterium | reverse complement strand
ATTCATGGACTTCGAGCCGATTCACTAATACCGCACCTGTATTTGAAGAAAAGTTCAGACGCTGTTAAGCACGTTTTCCGGGTAACTTCGAGTCTCGATTCTATGGTTTTGGGGGAACCGCAAATAGTAGGACAGGTAAAGGCAGCGTTTAAGAGAGACGCCGCCGCCAACACCACGGGCCCCTTAATCAACAGGCTCATGCATAGGGCGTTCTTCACGGCCAAACGCGTTCGAACAGAGACGGGGGTAGCTCTTGCGGCTGTCTCGATTGCCTATGTGGCGGTAGAGTTGGCTAAGAAGATTCTGGGAGAGCTTGAAGAGTGCGAAGCTTTGTTGATTGGCGCCGGTGAGATGGCGGAACTCACGGCCCGCCATCTTGCTGGGAATGTGAAAAAGCCTATCAGAATCATAAATAGAACAATTCAAAATGCCTGTGTTTTGGCTACTCAGTTTGAAGGAACCGCAGAGCCAATGGACCGGCTTTTTGACGCGCTAACCACTGTGGATGTTGTAATAAGCTCCACGGGAAGTTGTGATCCGATCATTATGTTTAGTGATATGAAGGCGGTTATGAAGAGAAGAAGGCACAAACCCATCTTCATGATTGATATTGCAATTCCTAGGGACATTGAACCCAGAGTCAATGATCTTGATGGGGTTTACCTATACAACATAGACGACTTGCAGGCCGTGGTTGACGAAAATATTGGCGAGAGGGTTCTGGAGGCCGAGAAAGCGGCTAATATAGTGGAAGAGGAAGTTAAGAAGTTCATGAGCTGGACCAGTTCTCTCCAATGGGCGCCTACAATAGTGGCGCTAAAGAACAAATTCGAAGAGATCAGGATGAACGAAATTGGTCGTTTGAATGGACGACTTACTCGATTGAGCGATGCGGAAAGAGAAGCTATTGATATATTGACTAAATCAATTATCAACAAAATAGCTCATGGTCCCATCACTTTTATGAAGCAATCTCTTAAAACAACTCGACATAATCAGCACATAGATTTTGTTCAAAGGGTTTTCGACCTTAACACTTTTGTATCCGGTTCGGAATCGGAGGAAGCGCAAATTTCAGATCATGAAACTGACCATAGGAACTAGAGGAAGCTCTCTGGCTATGTGGCAGGCGCGCCACGTCGCCGATTTACTCAAGACGGCCGATTCTAAATTAGAAATAGAACTGAAAATCATCAAGACTCAAGGTGACAAAATTCTCGACGCTCCCCTGGCTAATATTGGAGGAAAGGGTTTATTTACAAAGGAAATAGAAGACGCCTTGTTGGATGGATCAGTTGATCTGGCGGTGCATTCGATGAAAGACGTCCCTACGGAGATTCCACAAGGACTTTGTATTGCCGGCGTGTTGAAACGTGAGGACCCAAGAGACGTTTTCATTTCTCGCGACACACGCAGAATAAGTGAACTCAAGCGTGGCGAAAAAATCGGGACTTCAAGCCTTAGACGAAGAGCGTTTCTAATGACCTGCTTCCCTGAGATTGAAGTTGTTTCGATTAGAGGGAATGTCGACACTCGGATCAGGAAGATCGAAACCCAAAATCTAGCTGGCGCGCTATTGGCCGCGGCTGGAATAATCAGAATGGGATTTTCTGAAAGGATACGGGAATTTCTGTCTACGGAAGATATGATTCCAGCTATTGGGCAGGGGGCCATAGGAATTGAGACCCGAATAGCGGACGAAAGAGTACGGGAAGCAGTTTCCGAATTGAACGACATCCGAACATCGCAATGTATTCAGATTGAGCGCTGTTTCCTCAAGAGGATGGGGGGCGGCTGTCAGGTTCCTATGGCAGCTTATTGTGAGCCATTGGAGGATGGTGTCAGACTTACGGCGGGGGTTATACATCCAGATGGAACACCTGTTTTCAGGGAAACATACACAGGGCCGGGCGATGATCCCTTTGTCGGGGTCGCGGTGGCCGACAGACTGATCGAAATGGGCGCTGACTCAGTACTCAAATCTGTTCTTTCCAATGATTGGCGCCCATGCGCCGTTGGATGCGTATTTTGAAGAAAAATCGGATGATTTAATGATCCGTGAGGGGTATTGGTGAGCCTGGCTGAAAACTGCCCTCACTTTATGGCGCGGAAGAGCAAACATAGGACGAAGATGGTCTAAAATGAAGGATAATCAAGACACAAAATCTACTGGAATTGTCTATCTGGTTGGGGCGGGCCCTGGTGACCCTGGACTGTTAACCCTTAAAGCGGCTGAAGCAATAGCGACTGCTGATGTAATTGTTTATGATTACCTAGCAGGCCACGATTTCGTTGAGAAAGCCAATCCATTAGCCGAACTAATTTATGTAGGCAAGAAGGGAAACGCTCATTCCGTTGAGCAGGTTGACATCAATCAGTTGCTGGTTTCCAAAGCTTTGGAAGGCAAAATGGTCGTTCGTCTAAAGGGCGGTGATCCATACGTTTTCGGAAGGGGAGGTGAAGAGGCTGAAAAACTAGCGAGCGCAGGAATCTCTTTCGAAGTGATACCGGGTATAACCTCGGCTATAGCCGCTCCTGCGTATGCGGGCATTCCCGTTACCCATAGGGATCATGCTTCATCGGTGACTTTTGTCACTGGGCACGAAGACCCGACAAAGGATGAATCCTCCATAGACTGGTCAAATCTTGCCAAGAACCCGGGAACTCTAGTCTTTTTAATGGGAGTTAGAAATTTAGAGAATATTTCGAGTAGACTCATCGCCCACGGAATGGCCCCTGATACCCCAGCGGCCTTGGTCAGATGGGGAACTACCCCTCGGCAGGTTTCTCTGACGTCGGATATTGAACACATTGCGTCTGAATGCCTAAAAAAGGGACTTTCAGCCCCAGCCATACTGATAGTTGGTTCGGTTGTTACGCTGAGGGAATCGCTGTCTTGGTATGAATCCAAGCCTCTTTTTGGCAAGAAGATCGTGGTGACGCGTTCCAGAGAACAATCGAGGAAGATGGCTGACAAGATCTCAAAATATGGTGGTGAACCTATTCTTTTTCCGACCATAGAGATAGTTGATCCGATCGATTATGAGCCTTTGGAAGGAGCATTGGAGAGAATCTCAGATTACGATTGGGTGCTCTTTACTTCTGAGAATGGAGTGGAAAAATTTTTCAAGCATTTCTTTGATTTAGGAAAAGATATCCGGGAGTTGGCCGGTCCAAAATTTGGAGCTATAGGTCCGGTAACAGGTAGTGCAATACGTTCGAAAGGCATAAAAGTCGACATGCTGGCGAAGCGATTCGTCGCTGAGGGGATTCTGGAATTTTTTGACAAACAGGACCTGGATGGAAGACGATTCCTTATACCCAGAGCGGCAAAGGCGCGTGATACTCTTTCTGATGGTCTTATAAGAAAAGGCGCTTCTGTTGATATCGTGACGGTTTACCGAACCATCCGCCCGTCAGGCGATAAGGTCGAGGCCATTAGGAATCTATTTGCCGACAAGTCAGTCGATGCCGTGACCTTCACTTCGTCCTCCACTGTTGAGCACTTTGTAGAAATGATAGATGTCCCGAATATAGCGAATCTGCTAAATGACTCAGTTGTAGCTTCCATAGGCCCGATTACATCGGACACTCTTGCCAAATATGGTGTCAATCCGTCTGTTCAAGCCAAAGAATTTACCGTGGACGGATTGATTCAGGCTTTGGTCGACCATTACAAACAGACGCGTTCGACTTAACCTTAAAGTTAAGCTTTATCCTTCGGCTATGGGCCTTCTTTCATCACAGGTGAGTGGCATTGCCCTGATTGACACCCCTTGCGCCCTGTGATAGATCAAACTCTGCCAGACTGCTCGTTAGATAAATCGGAGTAGTTCCGATTAACCCCCGGCAGTCATTCACTCAAAGACCGAGAGAAAGATCCTCGAATTCTGAAACAGTTAATCATTGGCGGTTGACTACGATAATGTGGATCTTTTATGCATCCAACCATACTTTGTCAGTAAAGACGAGTAATCACTGGGGTAGGATTGAAAAATGTTTTCTTCGTTAGCTCGAAAGCTATTTGGCAGTAAAAATGACAGGGAATTGAAACGGATTGACCCGATAGTCGGGGAAATCAACAAACACGAACCTAGTATGAAAGAACTCCGGAATGAAGATTTTCCAGCAATGACATTAAAGTTGAAGGAGAGATTAAATTCTGGCGCCGAATCGTTAGATGACCTCGTCCCTGAAGCATTTGCTCTTGTCAGGGAAGCGTCGGTAAGAACTTTGGGAATGAGGCATTTTGATGTTCAATTGATAGGCGGTCTGGTTCTTCATCAGGGTAAGATAGCTGAGATGAAGACTGGTGAAGGCAAGACTTTAGCCGCTACACTCGCCGTGTATGTTAATGCTCTCACCGGAAAAGGCGTACATGTCGTCACAGTTAATGACTATCTTGCAAAAAGAGACTCTGAATGGATGGGGGAAATTTACAAGTTTCTCGGATTGTCCGTCGGAGTAATCGTCCATGATCTCGATGATGAGCAGAGAAGACTGGCTTATGGATGTGACGTCACTTATGGAACCAACAATGAATTTGGATTTGACTATCTCAGAGACAACATGAAATTCGCCCTGGAAGATTATGTCCAACGTGAACTTCATTACGCTATAGTTGATGAAGTTGACAGCATCCTGATAGATGAGGCAAGGACGCCTTTAATAATTTCTGGGCCCACTCACGAGAACACTGATCGCTACTATAAAATCAATCGAGTGATACCTGGGTTGCAGAAGGACATTCATTACACCCTTGACGAAAAAGCCCGAAGCGTTGTTCTGACGGAAGAAGGCACTGCCCGTGTTGAAAGGTCCCTTGGAGTCAACAATCTTTATGATCCAGCACAGATGGAGACCCTCCATCATGTAAACCAGGCCTTAAAAGCGCACACATTGTTTAAGAACGATGTGGATTACATCGTCAAAGATGGACAAGTTATAATCGTCGACGAATTCACGGGTAGACTTATGCCTGGTCGACGCTACTCCGATGGTCTTCATCAGGCATTGGAAGCAAAAGAAGCGGTCAAGATAGAGAACGAGAATCAAACCCTGGCCACAATAACATTCCAGAATTATTTCCGAATGTATGACAAATTGTCAGGGATGACGGGCACTGCAGACACGGAGGCCGCAGAATTCCACAAGATCTATAATCTGGAAGTCGTAATAATTCCAACCAATCTGCCAATGATTAGGACCGATTACCCGGACCTCATTTACAAGACCGAAAATGAGAAATTTGAGGCGGCGATTTCGGAGATCCGGAATCTCTATGGAACTGGTCAGCCAGTTCTGGTGGGAACAATTTCCATAGAAAAATCTGAGTATCTTGCCAAGAGACTCAAGAAATACGGTATACCTCACAATATACTAAATGCGAAGAATCATGCGCTTGAAGCTGAAATTGTCGCACAGGCTGGGCGCTTTAAGGGTGTGACAATCTCAACCAACATGGCGGGTCGAGGCACTGACATAATTTTGGGAGGTAATCCAACTTTTATGGCTCGTTCCAAGTCCCGGAAGGGCGAGAATTCTGATGAATTTGAGCAGTTCCTGGCCGAATTCAAGTCCAAATGCGAACAGGAAAGGGCCTTGGTGATTGAAGCCGGAGGCTTGCACATCCTCGGAACTGAAAGGCATGAGTCCCGTCGTATCGATAATCAGTTGAGGGGAAGGTCAGGGCGGCAGGGAGACCGGGGTTCCAGCCGTTTTTACTTAAGTCTCGAAGATGATCTGATGCGTATTTTCGGTGGAGACCGAGTGAAGATGATTATGGAACGAGTTGGTATGCAGGACGGCGAGCCTATAGAGCACAAGTACACTTCCAAGGCCATTGAAAACGCTCAGAAAAAGGTTGAAGCGCATAACTTCGAAATCAGGAAACATCTCATAGATTTTGATGATGTCATGAATAAGCAGAGGGAGGTTGTGTATTCGCAACGAAAGTTTATACTTGCCGGGGCTGACTTAAAGCCTACAGTCTTTGAGATGATGGAAGACGTAACTGAGGAAACGATACGGCGTTTCACGAACGAGAAGACTCATTTCGAAGATTGGGACATAACAGCCCTGTCCGAATTATTATATGGTCAGTTTGGTGTCAGATTTGATTTCACGTCCCTTCCAGAAGCCGAACAAACAGAAGTCGGACTGGTTGATCATGTGATTGAGAGAGTTAAGGATCAGTATGAAAAAAAGGAAGCCGAAATATCGTCTCCAATAATGCGTGAACTGGAAAAATTTATTATGCTGCAAGCTGTAGATTCTCAGTGGAAAGACCATCTTCTCAGTATGGACCACCTCAAAGAGGGCATAGGTCTGAGAGGATACGGCCAGAGAGACCCTCTAAAAGAATACCAAAAAGAAGGTTATGATCTATTTCTGGATATGAGCTTCAGAATCAAGGAAGAAACAGCAAGGAACCTTTTGCTTGTCAAACTGGCTATTTCAAACGAACTTGAGGAGATGAACGAGTCCAGGGACAGAGAATTGCAAAGTGTGCACGCGAATCTTACCGGTTCGGATGCAGCCTCCAGCCCTCAGCGTAGGACGACACAAAAGATAGGTCGCAACGCTCCTTGCCCATGCGGTTCCGGAAAGAAATACAAGAAATGCTGCGGAAAAGCCTGATAAATGCCGATCGGAGAAAACCAATGATCTCTTTTCAGCGAGACCATTTTGTGAATACTGAAGATCTTGTTTTTCCTTTTATTGATGATATCAGCGGCACCATAAGGGGATATCGTATCTTCACAGCCTGCCGAACGGTGAATGGCAAGATTTTCAGGCTGGAAGATCATCTTGACCGTCTTTATAACTCAGCTTCTTCAATCTACATGATCCCACCGAAGCCTCGCCAGGACCTCAAGAAGGTGCTCATGGAAGTGATTGAACGAAATGTGGGTCAGAGTCCCGAGAACCTGCTGATAGATATAATATTTAGCGGCGGTCTCGAGGGAGAGACGATGAGACAGTCAGGCGCAGTGGCTCACCTTTATGTCGTTGTCCAACGGATGGTTTCCCCTCCACGCGAATATTACGTTGAGGGCGTTACTCTGGCGACTTTTGCTCATCAAAGGATGCTGCCGGATGTCAAGCTGTTAAATTATATCGGCGCTGTGATTGCTCATCAAACTGTTGTACCTGAATACCAGGCCTATGACACTCTATTTCTATGTCCGTTCGACAACAAGACCATACTGGAAGGATCAACCTTCACGATTTTCTTTGTGACTAAAGGGGGCGAGATTGTCACCCCTCCTTTAGACGGCCGTATTCTTGACAGCGTAACTCGCAGAGCCATTTTCGAAATTATACGCCCCGTTTCGGGCATAAAACTTTCCGAGCGAACGGTTTCTATCGATGATTTGGGAGAATTTGAAGAAGCGTTTCTGGCTTCAACCACACGAAACATTCTGCCCGTGGTGCGCTTGAACGACAAAGTTATTGGTTCGGGACGGCCAGGGCCTTTGACTCTGGAAATGATGGATTTGCTAAATAATTATGTCAATTCTTACTAATTGGTATGCAACATCCTGTTCCTCATGCTGAACTGGGAAATCTACTCGAGACAATCACTGCTAATTGGATAACCAAAAATAAATAGACAGTTAGCTTCTTCAACTTGATTTATGCGCTGATACAGAATTTCGCTTGACAGAAGTAAGTGCATGGAAATATCTTAACAGTGAAAATCCAATATGGGATGACTAAAACCACGGGTTGTTCTTCCAAGGATGAATGACCTATAATCTTCAGTCTTAATCAGGAGGTACTAGCGTGAGCGTTCCGGATAAAATACTCACTTGGCAAATGGTGAAGGGGCCGACTTATGACACAGAAGCTCGTAAAGTCACCGCTCCAGGAGAACTGAAAAAAACTGCAATACCCGTTCCGGAACTTGCCGCAGATGAAGTTCTGGTCCAGATCGCAGGTTGCGGGGTTTGCCACACTGACATGGCATATTTTTATGACGGGGTTCCTACCATTACAAAACCACCCCTAACCCTTGGTCACGAAATTTCTGGAACCGTTGTAGCCTCGGGTCTCGGCTCAGAATCTTGGGTTGGCAAAAACGTAATAGTTCCCGCCGTTATGCCATGTAATTCCTGTGATATTTGCGCAAAAGGGCGGGGTAATCGTTGCCTGGCTCAGAAGATGCCCGGAAACTCCCTCGGTATTTATGGTGGTTTCGCCAGCCATATTCCAGTTCCTGCCTCTGATTTGTGCGTGATAGATGATTTGAAAGGCAGGCCACTGGAGAATTATGCGGTTGTCGCCGATGCGGCCACAACT
Organism: Pseudomonadota bacterium; assembly: GCA_043803345.1. Classification (GTDB taxonomy): domain Bacteria; phylum Desulfobacterota; class Desulfomonilia; order Desulfomonilales; family Desulfomonilaceae; genus CAJBEZ01. The sequence goes on along the minus strand of JAZDKD010000123.1, from coordinate 3,500 downwards.
CCTTATCAGGCGGCAATTCGAGCCGCGTTGAGCGCTGGTGACCCAGTATTGATTACTGGCGTTACCGGTGGCATTGGAGTGTATATGGCCCAAATTGCCAAGGCTTTCGGTGCCGGACCGATTGTCGGGATGGCTCGCAATGAGGAAAAACTAAAAAGAGCTACAGAACTCGGCGTAGACTATGTGATCAACATTAAAGACAAAAATTTCAAGTCTATACAGGAAGAATTTAAAGCAATAGCTAAACAGGCCAAGGTAAGGCACAACGTTGGATGGAAAATATTTGAATGCACAGGCGTCGGGTCAGCTCAAGATCTCGCTCTTGGTCTTCTCGGGTTCATAGGAAAACTTATGATCGTGGGCTTCGGGATTGAGAAGAATACTTACAGCATTTCAAGGCTTATGGCGTTTGACGCTGAGATTATTGGAACGTGGGGATGCCCGCCGAAATATTATCCCAAGGTGCTGGAAATGGTGCAGTCCGGAGTAATAAAGATAGATCCATTAGTGGAAACACGTCCGATGTCTACGATTCAAAAAGCGTTCGAAGATGCCCATAGTGGTGGACTCATGAAGAGGCTGGTCCTTACGCCGGATTTCTAATAAGTCTGGTCCCTAAACTTCAAGATCATAGTTGATCATGACGAGCCCCCTCATGGGGGCTTTTTATTCAGTATTGATCGTCGCGGAAAAAAGAAATAAGCTCTCGACCCACTAATTAATTTGTTCGAAACATCAAGCGCGATTATTTTGCTAGAAATACTCTTTGCCTTTTGGAATACTTCTTGCTCTCAAAAAGCGATACGAATTTTACAAAAACAAGCGTAGAGAGCCCTGACATGACTACACTGAGATCATATCACATCGTGAGTGAAAAGAGTTTCCAAGATACTACGATTCAATTAATAGAGGACCAATGGGGCGGTTACCGATTACGGTGGGTGTCACGCGATGGACAGCAAAGCAGGCTCAGTGCTCCTATCCACTGTGACCTAAGAGTGCTGGCCGAGGCAAGAGAGTATTTCCCTGATGTCTTGCCATTTGGAGGCTTACCCGTGGACGCGAACTAGAGCAGCAAGCACTGATCACAAGAGTGGGTACCCTCACGTTTTTCACTCTTGGTTCATTGCAGACGAGTCGTTCTCAAGTGCTTTTCTAAAGCCCGTAGGCCTGTCAGACAGGGCCTCCATGGCACTGTCTCCTACATTCATATGAAGATTATGACACCTTAACTTTTTCCCCTCTCTGTCACAACCTGGCCACGGATTGAACCGTGACCCGGTGACATAGCCCGCTAGATCAAAAAGGGAGCGTTGCCCGAAGCAGGTCAACGCAATATCCGCCCGCGTTGGATAACGCTCTCAGGTTTTTTCCTGACTTTGTCCGAAAGGGTTGGTCAAATGCTGATCGCAGCCTTGTTTGTTTTGCTTTGGAGTACAGGTTTTATTGGAGCCAAAGTTGGTCTACCCTATGCCGAACCGTTTACCTTTCTCTTGGTGAGATTTCTCATCGTCACAGCGTTCCTGATGATCCTGGTCATTGCAACTCGTGCGCCCTGGCCGCAAAGTCTCCGTCAAGTATTCCACTTGGGTACCACAGGGATCCTCATCCATGCGACGTTCCTCGTCGGAGTTTTCTCATGTATCTACAAAGGGGTTCCAGCGGGCGTCACAGCCCTTATAGTGGGGTTACAACCTCTGTTGACTGCTGCGTTCGCCGGACCTTTTCTCGGCGAGAAGGTAACTCCTCGCCAATGGTTAGGATTCTTGCTCGGGCTGATCGGGGTCGCTTTCGTGGTTCAGAACAAGTTGTCCCTCCGAGCAGATGATCTCGGTGGACTCGTGTGGGGCCTCGTGGCGCTCGTTGGGATGACAACAGGCACCTTGTATCAAAAAAAGCACTGTAGCATGATGGATCTCCGAACCGGGGCGCTGATCCAGTATGCCGCCGCCGCAAGCATTCTGCTCATACTTGCGCCCATTCTCGAAACAATGCAAATCGATTGGTCCAGAGAATTTGTTTTCGCCCTATTTTGGTTGAGCATTGTTCTTTCGGTAGGGGCGATTACGCTGCTGTATCTGCTCATTCGTCGGGGTAAAGCCTCTTCTGTGGCCAGTCTCTTTTACCTGGTTCCACCTTGCACTGCAATAATAGCTTATTTTATCTTTGGAGAAACACTGGAACTCATCGCCATACTAGGCATGGCACTTGCGGTACTGGGCGTTGCCATGGTGACTTGGCAAGACTGATTAGTGATTATTGGGTCAACTCAGCCTCGTCGCCTACATGAGCGCGGCTTCAAACCCGATTCCCTCCTCCGATTTTGGAAATACCGTAATTCCTCATCCTCGACCGCAGAGTTGGTCTTGATATACCCAGTTGAGCACAAACCTTTCCCAAGTGCCAACCCTCACTTTTCAACACACTCTGGATATGATCCCGCTCAACCGACTCGAGGCTTCGACCCGCATCAGGACTGCTCTCGACCTTAGGCGAGTCCTGAAGGCAAGACGCCGTGTGCTCCGCCGTCAGCACCATGGACCTGGTCATCACCACAGCACGGGTCAACAAGTTCTCCAACTGGCGAACATTGCCAGGCCAGTCATGATCCAAAAGTACCTTGAGCGCCTCAGGAGCCAGACGTTTTGGTTTGGACCCTTCACTATAAGCAATTTTTTTTAGGAAATAACTGGAAAGTAACGGTATGTCGGACTTACGCTGCCGCAAAGGTGGGACGTCAATTGTTATCACCTTGAGCCGGTAGTAAAGATCCTCTCGGAATCTGTTGCCTTGAACAAGTTTGGTCAGATTACGATTAGTAGCAGCAATCACCCTGGCGCTTGAGTGGATGGGTCGGTTGCCGCCTACCCGAACAAACTCTCTCTCCTGCAGAAACCGCAACAACTTGCTCTGTAACTGGAAAGGGAGTTCTCCGATCTCGTCGAAGAACACAGTTCCTTCATTCGTCAGCTCAAGACGACCTCTGCGTGTCTCGTGAGCCCCCGTAAAGGCACCCTTCTCATGACCGAACAGCTCGCTTTCCATGAGCGTTTCCACAAAAGTCGAACAGTCCATGACGGTAAAGGGTTTGTCGCTCCAGGCACTGGTGTAGTGAATATTCCTTGCTATAATCTCCTTGCCCGTGCCGCTTTCACCTTGGATCAACACCGTGACCCTGGAGTCTGAAACAAAACCAATAGCTCTGAAAACGTCCTTCATCCTTTTGCTTCTAGCTATGATCTCACTATGACTGCCTTGCAAAAAAATATCCTGCTCATTAACATCTCCATCACTTTGGTCACTCGCCATGGTGGATCGGTCCAGCCGCTTTATGACAGCATCCATTTCATTGATATCGATGGGTTTGTGGATGTAGTCAAAGGCTCCCAATTTTGTTGCTTGGATCGTGGTTTCCATATCTTGATACGCAGTGACCATGATCACTTGTGTGTCTGGGAATCGCGTTCGCAGTTGCTCCAAGACCTCTAGCCCACTCATCC
>JAZDKD010000122.1:0-5521 GCA_043803345.1 Pseudomonadota bacterium | reverse complement strand
CGGTGTTGTTTAAGGCGTTGAACCCATACATTCAAGTACTTCGAGCCATATCACCTGTAGCATGGATGCCTTTATTGCTTTATTCGGTCCAAAATAGTGGTGTCACAGCAGTCTTGGTGGTTTTTATGGCCAGCGTATGGCCGACACTGGCCAATACGGCGTTCGGTGTCTCTAACATAAAAAAGGACTACATCAACATTGCGAATATTTTACAGATGAACCCGGTTGTTAAAGTATTCAAAATAATACTTCCGGCCGCAGGACCAACTATTGTCGCCGGTCTGAAGATATCCATGGGAAGCGCCTGGGTGGCCATAGTACCAGCGGAGGCTTTATTGGGAACACTTGGCCTTGGCTACTTCGTTTGGAATGAATGGAACAATCTTTCTCTCACCAGTGTCATTTTTGCGGTTCTCGTGATTGGAGTCGTGGGAGTCATATTGGATTATCTGTTCACCAGGCTGGCAATGCGACTGGCGTACGTAGATTAGGAGCTGAACAATGTCATTATTGGAAGTTAAGGGCGTGTCCAAATACTTTACTACACCCGAAACAGGCAAGGAATTTTGTGTATTCAAGAATGTTCACCTCAGTGTTGACGAAAAAGAGTTTGTATCGGTGCTGGGACATTCCGGATGTGGAAAATCTACCCTGCTCAACATAATTGCCGGTATAGATTCAGCCTCTGATGGTTATGCATTTTTGGACGGCAAGGAAATAGGAGGTCCCGGATTAGATCGAATGGTAGTTTTTCAGAACTTTGCTTTGATGCCGTGGCTGTCTGTACATGGGAACATTAGGCTTGCGGTAAAATCCGCTTTTCCTCAACATTCTCGGCATGAAATAAATAAACGGGTTCAAAAATATATCGATATGGTTGGTTTGACAGGGGTAGAGAACAGAAAACCCGCAATGCTTTCGGGCGGAATGAGGCAAAGGGTCGGGCTTGCTAGAGCGTTCTCTGTGGAACCCAGGGTTCTTCTGCTGGATGAACCTTTTGCACAGATAGATGCTCTCACTCGTGGATCAATCCAGGAAGAATTGATAAGAATCTGGCTCAGTACCGGTATCACGGTATTCATGGTTACGCATGATGTAGACGAGGCAATTCTGCTGTCGGATCGCATCATGCTCATGACCCCGGGGCCCGAAGCCCAGATTAAAGACGAAATAAATGTCAACATCCCTAGGCCAAGAGACAGAAGCACAATAATAGAACATCCAATGTATTATAGCATTAGAAACAAAATCATTAGGTTCCTTTCCACAAAAGCTGTGGATCGGAAGGAGTTGAGTCTCGTGGCCTAATCCCGTTTCACCTCACAGGTTATAAGTTCATACTGTTACGACGCCACAAATGAAGAGAAACCAACAATTTGAACCATGTTCTTGATCCCTCCCTACATAAAGGGAGGGATATCCTGTTCTGAAACGTGAATTTGCTATATAGCGCTTCTCTAAAGTTCTGTGGGAATGGCGCAGGTTTTTACGTTTTCATCATGCCTGTTGATGAGCCATCTTAGTGCGTCGGTGAGTCGGTCTATGAGTTGATCTTTCGTTTTGGCGTAGAACCCCGAAAACCATTCGGCTTTCATGATAAGCCAAAGGCGTTCGATGGGGTTAAGGTCCGGAGAATAAGGGGGTAGAAAGATCGGCTCAAATCGTCCCCAATCCAATGATTTGCTCTTATGCCAAGAAGCGTTATCCTGGATGAGCAGATTGGGGGGGCGCTCCAGTTGGATATCTCGATTGGCATGGTCCAGGAAGATCTAGAAGATCTCCGTATCCGAATGGCTGAATTCGAGCGCATAGAATTCACCCTTTCTTGGTAAGACCATGCCTGTGACATTCATCTTATATGCGCACCACTGTATGATTGACGGATTTTGTCTCCTTTCATCGCGAAGCGCTTTCTCGGGCGAGGGTCTCCTTCCACACCGCACTCGTCAAGAAACCATAAACCTATGCCCTGATCACCCAGAAACGTCCTGATCAATTCGATGAAAGCCTTCCTCTTTTCTTCATCCTGACCATCTGGCCAGGGACGAGGGACTTTAAGTCGAAAACCTTCATCGTGAAGCCACCTCATGAGCGTACTGTATCCTGCCTCCAGTTGACACTGTTGAGTGAGATACCCCTGAAATTTCCCTCCGGTCCAGTGAGCCTCCTTGACCAGCTCTGGATGTAAGACCAGCTTGGAATATTCGTCGGATCGCTCTCCGCTCATTTTGGGGGGCCATCCAGACCGATAACCTTCCGTAAGCCCATCGATACCCCGTTCATTAAAACGCCTCACCCAACGGGAAACCGAGTCTTCGTTTACCTCGAACAAAGTCGCTACCTGCTCATGAGTCAGGCCCATTGCCAAGGCTTTGATAGCCATGAGGCGAATGTAGGGTCGCTGCACCGGCGAAGCCTTGGCTGCGGTCACTAATTCCACCAAGGAGCAGTTCTCGAGGTTCAGCATGTTTCGTTCACGACATATGCCCTAAGAAAGACACATCTCAATCAAAAAGTCGCGTTCTTTTCGCGATTATTTTCGAGAACCGCTATAAACAGTACGGGTCACCTCAAGAAGTGTTCCCCACACCCGTGGGGCTGAACCGTCATTGTCGATTATTCTCACTCGTCAGGCCTAGCGCTAATGGTTTGTGGCATTGAACATGGCTCAACTTACCACTTGTCCGCCTGAGTCTTGGGCGAGCCTGAAACAAGTTTCCCGGCTATTTCTTGAGCCTCGGCCACCAGGTCCTGCCGTTCAGCCACCGACCCGGCTGGTCTCGGACCATTCATCCTCAATAAAAAGTTATTGGCAAACCCATAACGTTTCAACCAGGCTTCATATCTTGAGTAAACATCTGTGTAAATGTTAAGGTTGGTTTGTCCCTGAGCCATTATGAATACGCATGATTTACCCGGAGACAGCCTACTGGTAAAGTCAGGGTTTAAGAATGAATATGTTCTGTCGAAAAAAGATTTAAACTGGCCGGAAACTTCCCCGAAATAGTTTGGGGTAGCCATGACGACCGCATCCGCCTCCTTTGTGGCTTCCAAAACCTGTGTCAAATCGTCCTTGAGGACACAATGATCCAGCTTGGTCTTGCACGTCTCGCACGCCTGACATCCTTTGTATTGAAGCTTGTTCAAGACAAATTCCTTAGTTTCGGCTCCCAGTTCACTTGCTCGCTCAATAATCTTCCTGGCCAAGGCGGCGCTATTGCTCTTTGCCCGTGGGCTACCAATAATCGCTAAGACTTTCATCGTAAGGGCTCCTTTTATTCATTACAAATGCATTATAAAATCCAACGGAAAAAATTCTCAGTTGAATGGTCATTGTTCTCCAATCATTTAGAGATTAGCCGGTAAGGTCAAGGCACCGCCGGCCCTTTCATGAATAATGGGCTCTCTCTCTGAAATCAAACCTGGCTCATCTCAGTTTGAAGCCATCATCATAGGTATCTTGCGGGAGCGCAAAAATCTTCTATCGAGCCGTTTCAGTTAACTTCTTTAGTATTATCGGGTTTGGCGTCAATTATTTCGTCAAGCATCTCCTGCAAACGTTTCTTTTTGTCCGGGACCTGTCTTCTGAGATCTTTGGCCAGTTCCTTGAACGCTTCTGTTTCCGTGACAGAATGCCTTTTCTTTTTCTTCTTTATCATTGTGGAACCCCGGCAAAGCAATGACGAGATCTGCGTTACCGATTGCGCGGCTTTTTTGATTATACGATGGATTGAACTATTTCTAAAAGCCCAATTCCGATTATTTGATGTTGTTCTTTGGGTTAACTCATCAGTGATCCAGCGAATACTCAAACCGGCGAGATAATCACGACGGAATTGTAATGCTGCGTTTCGCAAATTTTCCCATTTGAGGTTCCGTGGATCGGATAGAAAATCTTATTCGAGGCTGATTCCATTCTTTCGCTTTGTTCAACACGCATTATCGCTCATGAGTTCAGACACCTGGGTTAAATGATCCGAGCCTTCACGATCAGGTGCTGCAATCCGATTCAATTCCTCCTTGTAATGACGCCAATCCGGCATAAAATTGTCCATGAGCCCCTTGAAATGGTTATTATGCCTCCGTTCCAGCAGATGGGTCAATTCGTGAACTATGATGAATTCCAGGCAATGCAACGGTTTCTTGGCCAGTTCAAGGTTCAGCCAGATTCGTTTATCCCTCTGGTTACAACTCCCCCACCTCGTCTTCATTTTCTTGATGCCCCAGGCAGTTAGCTCAACCGCAATGATATAGCGCCACTTCACGACCAGGGGTGGAACCTTTTCTTTCAAGCTAGACCGATACCAATCGTTGATTGCTTTTTCTCGCTGGAGTTGATTGCTATCGGGCCTGACATACAGATCAATGTAGGCGTTATCACGGATTTCCACTCTTGGCGCTGCGTCACGGTAAATTATTTTCAGTGGGTAGGACTTACCCTGAAAAAGGTGGTTTTCGCCAGACACGTATTTAAGCTCCAACTGATTCCGTAGATCTTGAATTTTTATTTGATGTTTCTTTATCCAATCGAGCTTTGACACTATGAATGACCTGATGGCGCAGTTGGATATCCTGTAAGGAACCGTGACGTCAACCGTTCCTTTGGGTGGGCGCACACGCAGATGAAGATTCTTGATATCCTTCCGGACAACGTCGACAACAATACCTTCTATCACGATTTTGTCTTTGAAACTGTTCACTTTTTGAATGGCGAATCCCAAGAATGTTTTAATAGAAAATCCTGTTCAAAATTGGGTCGGTTTCTTTATCATAATTTTTCTCTTTACCCCAGGAACATATGTCCCCGTTTAACACATGTAAAGATTAAACTGTGTAACCAGCGGCTTTCATATGGATGTCAAAGGCAGAAGACAGGCTGGATATCAAAGGCCCATACTTGACAGTAGCGGCAATCCAATCGCCAGGGATGATGTTGATTCATGAAAATGTTGGGGCCGGGTGCGCCATACTGTGGCTACTCAAAGATTGGGGACATTCCCTTCTTGTCACCAACGTTAAAGAAGACGGCCGACGTGCAGCTGCCTAGTTAATGAGTGATAACAAGGATATAGCTGACGAGATCAACCGGGATCACCAGTTCGTCATTCAACTCGGCAGACGAAATGGCCGCGATTTCAAGTGCTACGACGTTGGCACGGACCAATTCAAGGGTTATGTCGCTGAGAGAACCGGCTACAGCCTAAGCCTGGATCTTCCACTTACATAAGGACGCTGTTTCGTAAAATTGCGGGCGTAAGTCTTAGCGTTGGTTATCACAATGAACATGGAAACCAGGAATATTTGAATATCGCAGAATGGGAACATACCCTCAAAGTAGTTAGGGAGTGGATTTCAGAGTCAAATCTGCTTAGATCCCCGTTGCCTGGATCCCATGTGGAATTGCAACGATTCGAGCTCGGGTGGAACACGTGTTTGGGGCCCAGCACGCAATGGGAGACCACATTGTTCGGACTATTGGCATAGCTCGGGCGAGGGCCAAGATTGGTATGATGAACCTTGT
>JAZDKD010000121.1:0-8685 GCA_043803345.1 Pseudomonadota bacterium | reverse complement strand
ATGAATAAAGGACTTGAGGTTATTGAGACCAGATGGCTTTTTGACGTCAAGGCCGAGAAAATTGAGGTCCTGATTCATCCGCAAAGCATAGTCCATTCTATGGTCGAATTTGGTGACGGATCTATTATGGCGCAGTTGGGCGCCACCGACATGAGGATTCCTATAAGCTATGCCCTGGCCTATCCTCACCGTATTCCATCAGGAACAAATCCACTTGATTTAACAGGTATATCGTCTCTATCCTTTGATAAACCTGATGTGACAAAGTTCCCATTGCTCAAAGCGGCCTATGACGCTCTGAGTGGGGATGAGAATGTTTGTCCGTTAATACTGAATGCCGCTGACGAGGTGGCTGTCGACATGTTTCTGAAGGGGAAGATCGCTTTTAATTTGATACCCAGGATCTGCCTCGACGCTTTGGATTCAATACAGTGTAGAAGATTGGAATCACTTGAAGATATAGAGCTTTTTCATGACGAAGTTAGGCGTGTTGTGGGTTCAAAATGGGACAAACCGAGTTAAGTTTCCTCTGGCGATCTTTTAAAAAGCTAGGATTTGCTTGAGAGGCTGGGTCTGGGATCCCACTGAATTAACCTACTAAATCACTGAAAACGGTTAACAAAGATGGTCAATCGCACCGATTTACTGCTAAAATCCATGATATTTTTTATATGCCTCATTCCATCGGTTGCCACTGCTGAAGTGGCTGTAGTGGAACTTCTTTGCCCTTCCTGCGCTTACAGAGATAGATTCGTACAGGGTTTCGATGAAATTGATCAAGCGCACAACGTTCAAAGTATAATAGTAGTTTGCGAGCGAACCAGACAAATTAGAAATATAAAGATCCCTATAGATCCCGGAGCTGAAACAACTGGAGAACCCCTAGTTGCGAGAAGATCTGGAACAGGGAAATCAGATTTGCTTGGAATTCGACTCCCCAGATTCATTGTTCCTGGAAATACTTGCCCTCTTTTTCCCATTAACGCATATCTTGAAGCAAACATCTGCCCTATAGACGGAAGCTCGGGATTTGGCTTTACAGTGATTGGTCGTTACTGAAAAAATTGATCTTGTTATCGAAAGTCCATGACGAAGGACTCGAGAGAGAGATGAGCTTTAGAAAAGTCCGGGACAAGGTCGATCTTTTTGAGATGCGGCAGTAAGCAGAATTAATCCCTCGGCTCAAAATTTCCGACGCTCTAGTCGTTTCGGACCAGAGGTTTTGAATTCGAATTTTCTCTCTTGAGCAACTTCAAGAATCTTGCTATCAATTTTGAAGGCAAAGCGGTTTTGTGTTCCTCATCCATGATTCGCATTGGAATTTGGCCCCCGGCCATTTCTCTATGTCCCCCCGCCGATCCTGTTTTTCCGACAAGTCTCCTTAGGATGAGCCCAGCTCTTTGTGTTCGAGATTTGGATCTCAACGAGATTGCCATCATTTCATCAAACTGTCCAAAGCAGAGAGACCATTTGACACCTTCTAATCTTAGGAGGATGTCAGCCAGTTCCGGAATAATTGAATCAGTTTTGACTTTGCCAATGAAAGAGCATGCCACATCTCTGAAAATGATGGTGTTGGCTAACCCTCTTTGCAAATCCGCGAAATAACTTAGGGGGAGAGGTGGTTTTTCAATCGCTCCAATAACACGGGGGTTGGAAATTGAAGCAAGGTAGTTAAATGCTTGCTGGTCCGGCTTGGTGCAACTTCTGATTAATGAATTTGTGTCAGTTTTTATTCCATAGAATAAGGCGTTGGCCACCGATCTTGGTGGGGTTAATTCTGCTGCCACGAGGTATTCCGTAATAATGGTTGAAGTTGCGCCAAAATTGGGACGGACGTCATAGAAGAGCGCCTGTTGAGAGGCTCTGCGTAGGGGATGATGATCTATGACCACAAGGGGACGTCTTGATTTCGACATCATAAGGTTGTTGCCGGTGAGTGGTTGCGCGTCGATCAAAGCAATGCATTTGTGAGCGCTCAAATCTTTCTGGTCAACTCGATTAACCGGAATTCTCAGCCTATTGACCATGGCCTTGTTTTCAGCCCTGGTCAACGCTCCCCCATACCCAATTAGGCACTTGGCGTTAAATTTCTTCTGAAGAAGATAACTGAAACCGTAAGCGCTCGCCAGCGTATCCGGATCTGGGTTGTTATGGCAAAGAACGAATACCTTGGTTTGTTTATGTTCGCCAATGACCGAAGCCAATTCAGCTATTTTATCCCGTGATGCTGATATGTCCCACCGTTGAAAGGGCATCAAAGTTGTCCTAGCCTGAGATAGAAAAAACCAGGGTCGCTATGTCTTTTATCTGGTTAAGTTGTGAACCTATTCAGTCTCTGAAAACTCCAGTAAAGGGTAACAAAAGTTAAGCCAAACCTAATCTTATTCTCCTGAACTAAAGGAGGATAGCATTTTTTTCACTAACCTTTCATTGAGAACCATGCCTTTTATTGTTCCATATGTGCGTGCAAATCTATTTTCTATAAAGGCTTCCAGGACCAAATCTCTTTTGTCGCGCATGTTTATGCGGCCTACAATAGTTAGTATTTCTCCTGGAGGGGCCATGGTGTTTAGATCCGGGAATGTTGTCCCGGTGAGAATTGGGATCATTTTTCGGTTTTTCAGCAGTTTTAGAACCATGAACGCCGCAAATTGCGCCACCGCTTCCATTTGAAGATGCCCCCCGAACATTGGCATGTTGACAAAGTGGTCTCTCAATAAGGGGTTCTGCTCTGGAGTAGGTACCTTGAAACGCCCAAAACCGAGCATACCCTCACGGATTTCCCCTTCCTCCATAATGACTCTGTCCAGAAAAAGGAAGTTGGCGCCATACATGCTAAGAGTTTCGGCAATTTCCGGTTTTTCGTAAGTAACCCAATTATGAATTTTTGGCGTGTTCCTAACATTAGGCTGGCGTGGAGTGGCCAAACCTATTACTGTCGTTCCACCCAGGTTACTGTAACGGACCTGGCGAACGTCACCTGGAGAGTAGTTTCCAGGATTCAACAGGTTGTTTACCAGGACGATTCCCGAAGCTTCCCTGACGAAGTCAGAGATGATTTCGACCGCTCTCCTAAGTGTAGAAAAGGAACTGTCAGATCTCATCTCGCCGAAGAACTCGCTAACAAAACTGTTAAGCTCCAACACGTTAGCTGTTTCGACAATAGACCTCCATCTGGAATGCAATCTGAAGTCAATTCGACTCAGGAGTTTGTCAAAACCGTCTAGATCAGTCAGCTGCGTCCGCATCGCTTCAAACAGGTCTGCGATATCATCCCTGAACTCAACTATGGTCTTTAATTCTGTCAGATAATGATATATGACCGCAAGCTCGATTCCGGTGAAAAACTGTGATGACTGAGTCCAAGCTTCCGGAAGAGCGGCGATCAGCGTGCGTTTCCCCAGCCTGGCCAGACGTGTTGCCAGCCTTTCTAGGTAAGCCTTGGTGTCGCTGATAAAATAAGGCAAATCCCCTCTATATGTCAGAGCTACCAGGTGTGTGTTTGGCCCAAGAAGGGGGTTCAGCCCTTCAGCCAGGTCAGAGAACGACCCTGCATTCACGTAGTAGACATTCCTTTTAACCATTGTAGCCATGTCATTGAAGGTCTGTTTTCCTTTTAGGATATCTCCGACAGCCTTCATCACTGAGGGTTGCCGTGGAAAACCTCCGGCCACGGTATGAACTACGGCGTCGAGTTTATCAATCCCTGCGCATTTGATTTCAGTCGAGACATTCGTGAGAGAATCAAACCCCTTGTCCCTTCGATCAATATCGAATCTTAAAGGGGTCGACAGCAACTCTATTCCGGATTCTTTAAAGAAGATATCTTCTCGAGGGTTTTGAGGGTCAAGGGAAGTTCCCAAGACTCTGGCCCCTGTGCGAATAAAGGCGCGTCCGATTGAAGCCCCATATCCTCCGTCTCTTGCGCCAACTATAAGAACGTTCTTGCCTTGAAACATTAAAAAATCCTCAAAGATTTAATACCAGTATCTGATGTTGAACTTGAAAAATAATATATTGTCGGCCTTCAGTCAACTTGAGCTGGTTGTTTCTAATTGAATTATCACATACGATTAAGCTTGATGATCAGTAGTAATAAACTTTATTCTAATGGCAACGGTTACACAAATGAGCCGATTGCAGACCTCATACGTTTTTTGACGGCCAGCTAGACTTAAGGAGGCATCAATGTCATGGCTAGAAGAAAAGCCTGAAATCGCCAGAAGAATACTGCGCTCACTATACGAACACAAAATGATAAGAACCTTCTACAGAGACAAAGCCGATGGATGGACCCTTGTTTCAGGTTTGTACAGTCCTCTATATATTCAACTTCGCCCACTACTGTCCTATCCGGAAGTTTTCGCAGAAACATGCTCAGCGCTTGCCAGAATGACAAGGCATGAGGCCCCGGAAATAAATAGATTGGTCGGAATCGCAATGGCCGGGATCCCAATAGCTGCGGGTATGTGTTACGCGGGAAATTTCCCGGGCTGCTTTACGCGCAAAATGGAGGGAGTGAAATCGGTCGAAAGTTTTCGCGAAACGATAGTGGAATACGGCGAGCATTCATTGGTCGAAGGAGAAATCGAGGATGGCGATCATCTAGCTTTAGTAGATGATCTCGTTACAAGATTTGACAGCAAATTGATTGCTTTCGAACAAATCAAACATGAGGCTGGAGTCAGGGGTTTAAGAAGAGTTTTCTGCAAAACAGTAGTTGTGATTCTGGACCGGGAACAGGGAGCCAAGGAAACCGCACAATCCGCTGGTTTTAACATAGTCAGTTTGATTCCGTTCAAGAGTCTAGGGCTGGATCTGCTAAAGGGAGCCATGCACGATTCTGAGTGGCGAGTCATAAAAGACTATTTGAATGATCCAGAAGCATTTCAGTGCCGATCAGTTCAAGAGCGGCTGTCTAATATGAGCATGAACAAGAGTCAATAAAAATTGCGGCTTTTTCTTGACCTGAGTCCGAAGGTCGTTTATTATAATATGATTATAAAGTGTTCCTTCAGGAGTTATCTCCTTGGCATCATTTAGGTGTTTCCTCGTATAGACTGGTTAGTCTGGTTTCACCGAAAAGAAGGGATTTGATACTTCCGCCCAGTAACACCCAGCAAACCTACAATTGTTCAACAAAATCCCATGCTCACTCACCAAATGCGCTGAGTGAGAAGATTTATTTTGCAAATTGAGCCCTTACAAAGGTTGTATATCTGTAGATATTTAAAATTCCGACCATCGAGTCGTAATGGATATCAGAATCTGACTTAGGCCTTTGTAAGTTGAGGTCTATTGAACGAAAGGAGCCTCTCTGAATGCCTGGAGTTTATGTTAAAGAAGACGAACCTTTTGAAAACGCATTGCGAAGATTTAAGAAACAGGTTCAAAAATCTGGGGTGCTTACGGAAACCAAGAAACGCCGAGCTTATGAAAAACCCAGTGTGAAAAGAAAAAGAAAAGCCATGGCCGCGCGCAAAAGACTTCTCAAGAAACTGAGACGAATGCGCAGTAGATAAATACTCCTCCTGGTCAATTTCGGCTTGAGGCATTGGTGTCCCAAGCCGAATTCAAATTCACAAATTGAAAGTCTGTCAGTGGGAGCGCTCGATTTTTCTGAAAAATACGAGATCCGCCGACCTCTGTTAATCATCTTCTATCTCTTGATGGTCGTCTGGTCGATCGCAGTATGGATTGAAACTGGTTTCTCCTTTCAACCTGTTGGAATTTGGAAATCGGTAGCTATCGTTTTGACCGCTACAGTTGGGGTTGTCTTATTTATGTTATCGCTCTTGGAACTGTTTAGTTACCTGTTTTTCCTACCGGTAGCAGGTGGCAGTGTTGGAGCGCTTTCCCATGTCCACACGGAATCACTTCTTATCCCTCTGACAGCTTCGCTACTTTTTTTGACTTTGGCTTCAAATATTTTAACTGGAAGCATTTATGGCTGGTGTCTTTGGATTCTTCTCCTTATTACTCTGGGCTCCATTACATACCTGGCGCTCAATTCCCAAGACTCAGCAGGGATGTCATCTGAATCGACTGATCCAACTCCGAAAACCGGCCTTATTTCGCAACTACTGGGTTTAATTCTAGGGGCTGAGATTATTACGGTGTCGGCAGGAGCTACACCCATATCACCATGGAGGATAGACAAACTTTCTCACGATACATGGGTGGTGGACGTCAGGACAAAAGCTGAATTCCAGTGGAACCATCTTGATGGAGCTGATAATTTCCCATGGGGTATTGGGCTTTACGATGCAGCCTTGGCTCACTCGAAAAGTCAGCCGGTGCTTGTGACTTGTTTTTCTGGCCACAGGTCACCGGCAGTCGCTGTGATGCTTCGTAAAATGGGCTTTGAGAAAGTGTACAACCTTCACTGGGGACTTATTTATTACATGATCCTCAACCGTGGTAAGAAACAATTTGGTCATTTTATATTGACTAGATCAAGTCGGGACACTAGCGGACGGGGCAAAGATTACAAGGCTATATCCGTAGCATATGTGGTGACACAGGTTATCATGCTGATATTGGCTCCAATTGAAAAATGGTTAACCGGGACTCAAGTTTCAGTGCTGCAAAGGTGGATTGGCGGAATAATAGGTTTTAGTGGTTTCGTTGGGGCATTTATGGCTTATAGGGCTCTTGGAAGAAACTTTAGAGTTTTTGCCGCTCCTCGTCGAAGCGGGACTTTGAATACTGGCGGCATTTACTCCAAAGTCAGACATCCAATGTATACTGCGGTAATATGCGCGTTTCTGGGTTATGTGATTTATTGGGGAAGTGGGTGGTCCGTTCTTTTTTGGCTAGCAATGACCACTTTATACATAATAAAGGCTTGGAAAGAGGAGCAAGTGCTCGAACAACGTTACCCAGGATATGATGATTACCGTAAACGAACCTGGAGATTCCTGCCGTACATTTACTAGGCTTCGGTTAAGATTTAACCCAACGCCCCGATTTTTTCGGTTCTTACATTTTTCCTAATTCTGGCGCTGTGTTCTGATAGAACACTTTCATTTTGCGGGGTTACTTTCTGTATCATCAGGTCTTGCAAACTCTCCAAACCCTTTGAGATAAATGCGTTCGCTATCCATCCTATAGGAAAGGCGTTCATGGCTGTCAAGGCTATTGAAGCTTCTCTTACAGCCCAATGATTGCCATTAAAGGAAACCGCAAGTCCACCGCCAGCACGGACCAGGCGGAAAGCTTCCACATCAGTGATACTGTCACCTACATAGACAATATTTTCCAGATTTACCTCATGCCTGCTGATGATTTCCCGGATAGCTTCGGCCTTTTCCCGGCCTCCTACCGGGTTGACCGACTCTACTAGGGCATAAATGTCCAATTGGGGAAATTCATTCCAAAAGAAACTGTCAAGCCAGCCTATTATCTCCATGTCAGACGAAGACAGATCCGAGACTGAGCGAACGTCTTCATCAATGCTGATGTCAGGCAAATCAACTATTTTGGAATGAGTTGTTTTGAGAAGTTTCTTTTCGGCTTCCGACAGATGGAAACCGTCAAGACTCACCTGAGTGGAGAAGGTAAATTGTATTGGAAAACCGATCACATCGCAGACCGCTTCAATATATGGAGAATAACTTGTGCTAACAATGTATGCTGGGGCAATATCCTGAATTTCTTTCAAGACTATGTCTGCAAAGGGTATCATCTCAATGCTTCGACGAGAAAACTTTTGCATGCTACTGTCATCAACCCCGAATGCTTTCAGAAACGGAAGAATCAGCCTGAGAGTGTCTCCAGCTTTGTACCCCTGTTTATGGGATATTTCAGCCAAGTAGTCATCGTATAGGCTTATTTTTCTAAAAAATATAGAACCTTGCGGCATAAATGCTTCCGAGAGTTCCGCCGCGTTGTCATTCTTTGTTACGGGCCCCTCACAGTCAGTTACAAAAATCTTTTGGGATGTTTGTGGCATATGCGTCTCCAAAATCTGAGGTTGAAAATGTTTGATTCAGGAAAATTATGCTTCAGAGATTAACATTTTTGTTTAAGTTGGCGAGAAAATTTTTCAGGAATTGTTTATCGGGGTATGAGGATCTACCGTAGTCCTGAATGCTTTGTGATGCGGCGGTAGCGCCCAATTGAAGACAATCAGCAGTTGACAACGAGAGAATTCGGCCTGCCAGGAATCCGGCCGCCGCCACATCTCCAGCTCCAGTTCGATCAACCACCCTCTTGGGAGGTATTGGTTTCTGGAACCATTGCCCATTTGGTTCAAAGGCCATGATTCCTTCTGGGCCCATTTTTAAAACAATAGTCCTTACTCCATGTCCTAAAAGAATGCGAACTGCCGCATTTAATTCATCCAAACCGGTCAATTGAACGAGTTCTTCCCTGGTTACAAAAAGGATTTCGCTGCTTAACAAGATGGTCTCCAGAGATGTTAGTCCCATTCTGCAATAGATAATCCCAGGATCAAAGCTTATTTTCACTGAATGTGGAAGTGAGCGGATTAGTTCTTTTTGAGCTTGAAGTGGGCTTAAATCAACGAAAGATGTCATATGGATCCATTGAGACTCACGAAAGTAATCTTCATCAGTTGCGTTAAAATTAGCCGACCCATTAGCGTTGGGCAAAATTATAAGGGCACGGTCTAGATCTTTGTCGTCAAAGTTTATCAGGGCAAGACATCTGCCAGACGGC
>JAZDKD010000120.1:0-2423 GCA_043803345.1 Pseudomonadota bacterium | reverse complement strand
TTCACTTGTCAATTTTCAATTCAACAACAGTTATCCGAAAATTGAGCATTGTGGCGCCGATATTCTTAAGAATGCCAGTTCTAATCGAAAATTGATTTTGGCGTCTAAAAAATTTATGCAAGTATGACTGCTGGAAATCGCTGAAATTCACACATTCCACTGGAAGCTTGTCATATTTCACTCCGAATGAGATCAAGCATTAATTGCTGGTTGCCTTGAAATTTTTTCTCTGAGGTTGCAACTATGTTTACAAAACCCACCTATGAAGAATTGGAAATAAGAGTCGAGCAGCTTAAAAACGATTTGACCGGCCAGGGAAAAGAGCTGGAAGAGCTGAAACGATTTGTGGATAGGTCACAGGATGTGATCTATCGCTATGACATCGATGCGAGACGTTTTGCCCTATTTAGCAAAGCAGGCACTGAACTTTACGGGGCAAATGATGGCAAGGCGCCCACCCCAAAAACTGTTTTGTTAAGCATCCATCCAGATGATCGGGATCGGATCAGAAAGACTGTAAAAGAATCCTTAGCGCCAAACCGTAATGGTGGTGAGGTGGAATACCGCCAGCAACATTCAGACGGATCCGTCCGCTGGATGCATGACCGGTGGAATATAATTCGGGATAAGTCTGATCGCCCGATTGCTTTAGAAGGAATTGTCAGGAATAACACTGAGCGCAAGTGCGCGGAAGAGGCGCTGCGGGAGAGCGAGGAAAGGCACCGCAACCTCGTTGAAAGCTTACAAGAGGGGATTTGGGTCATCGATAAAGATGACATGGCCACTTTTGTAAACATTCCCATGGCTGATATGCTTGGCTACACAGTTGAAGAAATGTTGGGGAGACACTTATATTCTTTTATGGATGAAAGAGGAGTAAATATTGCCAAACAACTTCTGGAGCGTCGGAGCCAAGGAATTAAAGAACAGCATGAATTTGAATTTATAAAAAAAGATGGGACCCGGATTTATGTTCTCATAGAAACGACGCCCCTCACCGACGATGATGGAAATTACAGCGGTGCTGTCGCCGGCGTGGTAAATATCACCGAGCGTAAGCAAAAAGAGAGATTGTTATGGGAAAGTGAAAAGCGAATGAGTCTTGCTTTGGAAGGCACGGATGAAGGTATATGGGATTGGGACGTAAATAGCGGCAATATTTTATTTGATGACAACTGGATACGCATACTTGGCTATAAACCGGGAGAGAGGCGGTTCGATTTCAATTGGTGGGATCAAAGCATTCATCCGGACAGCAGGCCTGTTGTTGAAAGGGCTTTAAGCGACTACCTTAAGGGGCGTAAGAGGTATTATGAGATTGAATATCAGATAAAAACAAAATCCGATCAGTGGAGGTGGATTTGGGCGCGCGGAATATGTGTTGAACATGGTAGTGATGGGAAACCGCGCAGGTTCATTGGCACCCATCGAGATATTACCGACCACAAACTGGCGGAGGACAAACTGAGGCAAAGCGAAGAAATGTTTAGGGTTGCCTTTGAACACGCGCCGGTTGGCATGTGTCTGGTGAACCCTGACGGCAGTTTTCTTAATGTCAATGGCGGCTTCTGTCATATGCTCGGTTACTCTGAGAGCGAATTGCTTTCCAAAACTTTTCGGGATATTACCCATCCGGACGATTTGGACGCCAGCAATGAATGGGTTCGCAAGTTGCTGGCAAAAGAAACAACGATTATAGACTTGGAGAAGCGCTACCTTCACAAAGCGGGTCATGTCGTGTGGGGGACAGTCCGCGCCTTTCTCTTGCGCCATACAGACGGTTCTCCACATTTCTTTGTCACGCATGTTCAGGACATCACAGAGCGCAAGAAGGCCGATGATGAATTTAAGCAGAGTAAAGTTCGATTGGAGTTGGCTACGGCCGCAACCAACATCGGGCATTGGGACTGGAATCTTCTTGACAATGAGGTATATTTCTCTCCTCTGTGGAAGAGCCAGCTCGGTTACAAAGACTATGAGGTCCCCAACCGATTTGAAGAGTGGGAGATCCGGTTACATCCCGATGATCACGCTCGTGCGATGAAAGCAGTCATGGACTATATTGAAGGCCGCAGTCCTGAATGTGCGCTGGAGTTTCGTCTCAGGCATAAGGATGGCACGTATAGAAGGATTTACACGCGGGCCGACAAGCAGCTCGATGACCATGGAAGGCCATGCCGCCTTTTCGGGTGCCACATAGATATCACCGAGCGCAAGAAAATGGAAGAGGAGCTTCTAAAGGCCCAGAAACTTGAATCCTTGGGGGTGCTTGCAGGCGGTATTGCCCATGATTTCAACAATATCCTGACCACGATTCTCGGCAATGTCTCCAGCGGGTACTTCGATGACCCGGTCCTGGCAAAATTTCAGGAGTATGGCTTTAAGGGGGTGATGCCCAAACCGTTTGCATCCCGATCACTGGG
>JAZDKD010000119.1:0-6583 GCA_043803345.1 Pseudomonadota bacterium | reverse complement strand
CATGGTGGCGTAATATGCTCAATCATAGACGCTGCTGCTTTCTGGGCCGTATATGGACAGGCTCCGGAAGATGTTGGGATGACATCGGTAGACCTGAAGTTGAACTATCTTGCTCCGGCCAGTGGCTCCAAACTTCTCGCTGAGGGCAAGATGATCAAACTGGGCAGAACACTTGGGTATGGTCAGGCCGAAGTCATGGACGAAAATGGTAGAATCCTGGCCTCAGGATCATCCACTCTAATGGTGATCCCAGATCTTTCTTTTAGGTACGCCGGACAATTGCCTCCAAAGTTTCTTTAAAAAAGACCACTTTGATTGTTAATTTTGTCGGGGGGATATCGAGTCTCCGACCTTTGGATTGGTTGACACCTTATCCAGGGTCGAATAGAATTTGAAAGACTTGATTTAATAATGTTCCAGGACACTTTCCGTTCTTGGGGAGAAGATTTCATATCATGGGGAAACAATCCGAAATTATATCAATCAAAGGTGTTGAGATTCATCTAATTGATCCGCCTGATCTAAATGTTGAATGGGTTGGGATGGAAGAGCCGTTGAGCCAGCTTATGGCGGCTTGGTCTGATGACGGCGATGATCCACCTATGCAGCCCAGAATTCTGGGCAAACCTGGGGTCGGCAAGACCTCGCTGGCCATCACAGCGGCCACGAGGATGAATCAGGAGATTTATGTTTTTCAATGCACAGTCGACACAAAACCTGAAGATCTCATTATTACGCCGGTTATAGCAGAGGAGGGGAAAATCCGTTATGTAGCTTCACCCCTTGTTACGGCAATGATCAAGGGCGGCATATGCCTGCTTGACGAAGGTAACCGGATGAGTGAGAAAAGCTGGGCTTCAATCGCTTCGCTTCTGGATATGAGACGCACGGTTTATTCGATAATCGCTGGAGTTGAAATCAAGGCTAAACCAGAGTTCCGGATATGCGTCACCATGAATGAAGACGCCTCCACCTTTGAAGTTCCAGAATATATATATTCTAGATTGCAACCCGGAATTCATATGGACTATCCAACTCGTGAAGAGGAATTCAAAATAATAAGGAGTAAACTGGAAGGTCCTGCGGACTCTATCATCCAAAATGTGGTTGATTTACTTCAGGATTCTCATAAAAGAGATGAAGACCTAAGCGTGAGAGATGGTTTGAACATATCGAGATATGCTCATAGGCTATTGAAATTTAGATCCAGGTTGTCAGAAGATCGAGCCCTTGACCAGGCGATACTTCAAATTACAGGAGTCAGGCGTGTCGCATATGATGGGCCAACGCTGGTTTGATGTTGTCCGGTCTGGAACAATCGCTCTAGTAGGTTCTACAGATTACAGGATTGAGTTTGCGACTCAGGTCAGGTCACTGGTTCTCCATGAGAAACCGGATGTAATATGCGTCGAATCTCCTCTGGCTTTACGTGAAAACATTCTGGAGGGGGTTCGTCAACTGCCTTACCACTCTGTAATTATCTATGGAAATGAGGCAAACCAGTATTCCGGATTTATAATAGAAGGTTCAGATGGCGTCTTTGAAGCCATTAGGAGCGGCATTGAACTAGGTGTTCCCGTCTGGTTTCTGGATCCGAAACTCACACATCGTAGCGGGTCCTTGGACAATCTTCCCGATTCTTTCACAATCGACTTGTTGGGTCAGAAAACTTGCTTTCAAAGTCAGTTGGGTTCGATTTTGAAATCCAAGACTCGCACGGATAATGCTCTTCGGTGGTTATTCATGGCGGCGCGCCTTCAAGAAGCCGCCAGAAACTACGAGAGGGTCTTATTTGTTGGGAGTTTCCAATCAGTCCAGCTTTTATCCGAACTATTGGAAAAATCTCAGGCAACTCCACTGATGAAAGTCGAAAATTCAAAGTCCGTTGTAGCGCCATTGCATCCGGAGTCACTAAAAAAAGGCTTCACAGAAATCCCAAGAATTACCGAGAATTACGAGAATTGGAGGAGAGACGGCGATACGGATTTCCCGGCCAACAGGCATGAACAGATCGTTGGTCTCATGAAAGAGGCTGTTGAATACTATGGTCGGCAAACCCGTCAAAAGGCTCCGGAATACGTCCGGTCAACATGGTCCAAGTTCCTTAGAAAGTGGTCGAAGGCCAAGAAGCTAATATTACCGGACCTTTTCCATCTGGTTGTGTCAGCTAGAGCCGCCATGGACGAGGATTTCGCTTACCATGTCCATGAATACCTCGCAGACTACGAATGGGAAAATGATCCGGATGACCCTGCAACGGTTCAATTGGATGAAGACAGTCTTCGTTACTATGGCAATACAATCACACTCCACAAGAGACTGAGATCGATGTTCATCGGTCCAAACAGGCGTTACCGGCTCAAGGCCATAAATTCACGGAAGTGGAAAGATCATCTGAAGCAGAAATGGGAAGATTCGGACCCCGATGAGGTGGACATTTGCTCTTATCCCCCCGAAGACGTGGAGATTGAAAAATGGGGAGAGACCCTTGCAAAGCATGCGACGAATATCGCTCAGGCGAGCCAGTCACTTTCAGAACCTTTTGTTTCTGATGTTGGCGCCGGTATTGATGTCAGGGAGACTCTGAGGAGATTCCATGAAAATCGGATCTATGTAAAAGTTCGGGATGAGGGATCACTGGAATTTGGTTCAGTCGTGATAATCTTTGACGAAGACCCCGAAAAAGATAAATTCCCTTTTGAAATGACTTGGTTGGGTGAACATTCGCAAGAATCAGATATGGCGTTTTATTCCACTAAGCCGGGCAATGAGTTGGTAGGCCCGGGTATCAGCCGCATGGAACACGGCGGTTTTATGCTTTCCTACCCGCCTCTGAGAATGTTTGATATTTGGAAGGACCCGACCTTCAACTTTGTTGAGACCCGTCATGAGAGGCTTCTCGTGGCTGGGATAGCATATTCTGAAAAACCAGGAATAGTGTACGCGGCTAAAAAGCCTCCCCTTCCGAGATGGAAAAAACTCGCGAAAAGTATGGGACGCCGGATTGTTTATATACCACTTGGATCATTAAATCCCATTCACGTCAGGAAGATGAGAACATTTCATCTTCTAAAGAACAAAGGAGTTCGGAACTTTGCTAATGATTACCTGAGAAGATGAGCGGAGCTTTTCAAATTATGGATTAGGCCAATTGGGAATCTATTCGCCTAAAACACGTTGACACGACCCGTTTCAAAAGGTAGTATCGAGAATGGTCGCCGAGGTAGCTCAGCCGGTAGAGCAGAGGACTGAAAATCCTTGTGTCGATGGTTCGATTCCGTCCCTCGGCACCACACATTCCAAAACCATTCCAAGATGTTAACCATTAACAACTCGGAGTGGTTTTTTTCTTATAGAAAATGGATGTCCTACGGCTGCTTAGAGTCCAGGTCACGTGGTACGATTTTCATATGAGCCGATGTTCATTCTTGTAGACTGGGAACAACATTGGGTTTATCTTAAACGGGGTATTACACTGGAGGCCACTCTTTGTGGACACGTCAAATAGTGAATTAATTGTATCACTTTTACAGTCATTAATGGATTCCGTGACCGATGGTGTCCTGATTGTTGATCTGATGGGTAAAATAATTCTTTACAACCACCAGTTTGAGAGAATGTGGAACATTCCTTCGGATGTGTTGGAAACTAAACAGGACGCAGCTGCCTTAAATTGTATTCTGAATCAACTCGAGGATCCCGAGGGTTTTTATGAAAGAGTCACTGAAATATACAGCCACCCGCAAGATGAGAGCTACGATACTATAGCCTTTTTGGATGGAAGAGTTTTCGCGAGGTATACACGACCCCAGAAAATGGGGGATGAGATTGTAGGAAGGGTTTGTAGTTTCTGCGATGTTTCACATAAACACTGGGCTGATAAGGCTAGGTTACTACAGGAGGAAAAATACCGAAATATCTTTGATAACGCTCCTGTTGGGATAATTCAATCTACTCTTGAAGGTAAAATTATTGACGCAAACCCTGCGCTTGCTCGAATCTTCGGGTATGAATCTCCTGAGGAAATGATTTCTGTTGTGAATCAGGCATCAGTTGTTGAAGCTATGTATGTTAATCCCCTGGTTAGAGATGATTTCGCAGCCAAGGCGGCAATTTCCCCCGGAAGATGGTTGACGGGTGAGGCGCTGTATCGTCGCAAGGACAGCTCAATAATAAACGGACGTATAGCCTTTCGGATTGTTCCAGGCGAAGAAGTTATATTAGAGGGTTTTGTGGAGGACATCACAGAGCGCGAGCTTGCGGAGGATAAATTGCGTGACAGCGAGCGTTTCCTGCGCCAGATTGAGAAAATCGCTCGTATAGGAGGCTGGAAGGTCAACCCTGTCATTGACAGTTTGAGTTGGACGAAAGGCGTTTATGACATTGTGGAAGCTCCTCTTGATTACAAACCGAGTTTGGAACAAGGGTTGGAGTTCTATACTCCACAGTATAGACCCATCCTTAAAGAAGCGGTAACTAAAGCCCTAGAAAACAACGAACCGTACAAAGTGGAAGCTGAGGTCATAACCACTAGCGGGAAAACACTGTGGACGGAAGTTAGAGGCTTAATGCGAGTTGAAGATGGGAGTGTTCCACAAGTCGTGGGCACATTTCAGGATGTCACTGAGCGAAAACAAATCGAAGCTGCGTTAGAAATATCTGAGACAAAATACCGCCTGATGTTCTCAGAATCGCCTGTAGGAATGATGTATCTCGATAAAGATGGGAATATTCTGGAAGTCAATCAGAAAATGCTCGATATATTGGGGTCTCCAGAGGCTGAGGCTACAAAAACAATCAATATGCTGACATTTCCGCCGATAATTAAATCTGGGTTATCTCAACATTACCACGATTGTCTAAAGTGTGGAAAATTAGTAGACGCCGAAACCCAGTACACAACAAAATGGGGTAAACAGACTTATTTAAGGTCTGTCATCAAACCTCACATGGATGAGAATGGGGAAATAATAGGGGCATTTACAGTAATAGAGGATGTAGCCCTCCGAAAACAGACTGAAGACGCGCTTAGTGAAAGCCAATCTAGATACAAGAAATTATTTCAGTCGCTTAAAGATTTGATAAACATGCATTCCGAGATAGTACAGAACGCCAGCCAAACTGTAGAATCTCGCACACTCCCAGATGTCTCGAAAAACCTTGAGATGAACTACATTGAGAACGCTCTTCGTAAGACTAAAGGTAAGATTCAGCCAGCAGCAAAGTTGCTGGGCATATCTCGCTTCACGTTGATGCGTCAGATGGCCAAGATGGGTATTAATGGTGATAATTACAAATAATGTCCTATTTCGCACACATTATGCTTGACAAAATATCTGTGCAGTTTAAAATTCCTACAAGGCGTAAAACGAATCTTTGAGTTTACAATTTTTAGGGGTGGGTATGGGTGGCGAGAGAATTGCGTGTCTTAGGTGGTAATTCCTAAACCGGCACAAGTCTCGCACCCGATGCCTCGGCGCCTTGATCGAGTGTTCTTACACCTTCAAGGTCAGCGCTGGTGTTGCGTTCCTAATGTTGGATGGACATTTGTATTCTCAGATAATTAAGCGATTCCATCCATATACAATTAATTGCCGGAACGCCACACTGGTTGTTTAAGAGCGTGAGGTGGTGACCGTAAAGTATTTGCTAACAGCCCGGCGAACGCAGGCGCCTGCCGGTTCTCGGGATCAGAGCCCGAAAAGCCTACGAACGCCCTCAGCAATGCCAGTGTACAGGTGGTGTCCTTTTTGTTCCTGCTGATGATCTCTTCTGTTATGAAATCCATGCCTTTGACGATACGGAAAACTTTCTGTTCGAACCGTTAAAGATTGTTTGTTAGTTAGGGTGGTCTTGAACACCAAGCCGTGTTGGTAAGCGGAAATTTTTACATTAAGAAACCGCGACCCACTTCACCAGCCCAATCAAGACTCGTCTAATTTCCCTTTTTTGGAAAAACTAATAATTACCGCGATGCCGGCTACAACTTACCGTAAATTTGATCTTATCCCAAAAAGACTTCGTTAACCTGAACATGGGTGATGCGCCGATGGTTGGCCTTGCGCTGTAAACGAATGTGCAGGGGGCGTGGAACCAGATCATTTTTTTGATTTGTGTGATTCATAGACATCCTTTCAATAGAGTGATACAGGAGAATACCAATGAATCGTGAGATTGGAATGGGCCTAAGGTCGGTTTGGAGGCCTCTTAAAAGACAGGTATGCCATTGATCGCCAATATTGAAAGAAATTGTTTGATCGAAGTCTCGGATTTGACCAAGAAATTCGAAGGAGTCACTGCTGTAGACAACATATGTTTCTTTGTAAGACCTGGAGAATTTTTTGGTTTCCTTGGACCAAACGGCGCCGGCAAAACTACTACAATAAACATGATCATTGGTTTAGCTCGGCCCGACTCCGGAACGATACGCATATCAGACCGTGACTGCGCCAAAAATCCCAAAGCAGCCCAGGACCTTATCGGAGTAGTGCCGGATGATAGCAACCTATACCCAGAACTGACAGGCTTTGACAATCTTAACTTTTGCGCTTCCCTGTACGGAATGGGAAAAGCGGAGAGACAG
>JAZDKD010000118.1:0-2085 GCA_043803345.1 Pseudomonadota bacterium | reverse complement strand
ATCTTTTTGCCGTCATTTTGGGGGGAGGGTACTCGAAGTGGTGGAGTGTCGCGCGGGTTTTCCAAAGATGGGCTATCTGGAACATCGATCTGTTTCGAAAACCCTGCGCTCGCAGGGACATCCTCATTCGAACTTATCGCTCCTACTGATTGGCCAAAGCATCGTGTAACAGGAAGTAAAAAACATATTAGAGCCGCAATGACAAAAAATAATAGGCTAGAGTTACGCTCAGACATCAGAGGTTCCTTCCTCGAACGCTGGACAAAAGATACGAATTCAGTCTGAAATCCCTGCACGGCACAAAAAATGGCAATAGTAAAATTATTTTTACGCGCCATGGAGGAGTTGGTTGAAGTTTGCAAATTCATGGTTCCGTGTCAAGGATGTCTGATCTTTTATCCTTTAGAATGATAGGTCTTCTGACTCGCAATCACTATATGGCTCAACGCAAGAGCTAGTTTTGATCAGCCTGGATCTTCATGCTAATCAGGCTCGGCGATTAAAAATTTTTGGGGCCAACATTTCATGAGATTTCTAATGCTCGCAAGAAAATAGATTCAAAATCTTTTGCGGTAGAATCCCAATTCAATGCGGAGTTATCCAGTTTCATTTTTGCCGATGAGCCCATTTTTGAACGGGTTGACCTGTCTCCTGCCAATATTTGTATGCATTTCCTCAGAGACTCTATGTCTCCAGGGTTGTACAGCAACCCGGTCTCTCCATCAATTACCAGATCGGGGATTCCTCCTACACTGGTCCCTACAACGGGCAATGCGCTAGCCATAGCCTCCTTTATGACATTGGGGCTCCCTTCAGTATAACTCGGCAGGACCAGAAAGTCCGCGTCTCGCATCAATTTTGCAACTTCCGCAGGAGGCTCTATTCCTCTCCAAATCACCTGGCCTTTCTTGAGTTTTTCTTGCGCAAGACTCTTTAGTTTGGAAGCGAAATAGCCATCACCGACAGCAATCAGCCGAACATTTTCAAACTTAGGGCTGGCCAAAGCGCAGATTAGATCCTGCAGACCTTTCTTAGGTATGAGACTCCCCACAAAGATCCCCTGCAATGGCTCACTCTCTGTGGGATTCCTGTTTCCCGGAAAAAACAGCGAAGTGTCTACACCGAACCTTGGAACACTCAAACGCTCCGGAGCGGCCCCAAGATCTTTCATTATATCCTGCAATTCCTGGCTGACAACCGTTACATGGCTCGACTGAGCAATGACCCATTTGGTGACAATTTTCCACATTGTTCTGTCACGCGCCAGATAACCATCGTCCCCTCGAAAAGAAACCACCAGGGGTTTACCCGAAAGCCAGCTCGCAATGGCGCCCACGAAGCCGGCTCCGATCCAATTAGCGTATATTAAATCATTGCGCCGTAACGCCAATAGTGTTCTCACAATAAAAACAGCCATCATAGGAATAATCTGGATTCTAGCTAAGAGGCTCTTGGCTATGTTTTCGGGAATACCTCCGGCTCCTCTGGTCAAACGTTCCCAAGAACGAGGCCAAAAATAACCAAATCTACACACAGGGATTCCATCAAGATGTCGGCGTCCATGAAAGGTTCCGTCAGACGGGGCGAGCGCTTCCAATTCAAAGCCCCGTTTGCGCAAAGCCAGCGCCAGACTGTGAATAAATGCCCCTGTCCAGTCATCTTCACTGTTTGGATAGGTTGTTGTTAGTAATAGTATCCTGGTCATTCGGAAAAGGGCCATCCAGGATTTTTCATCAGGATATTAAATGAAAGTCTAAAATCAATTATTAGACACTCCTTTGCTAAAAAGTAATCGCGATTTTTATTTAATGTATTTGAGATTATTATCATATTGTAATTAAAGTGTTTTATAGTTTGACAAATATAAATCTTATATGTATGGTCGTGTCTATGTTGTTTTAAAAATTAGGTTTTCTGGATTTTTCCAGAGTTGAATTGTCCGACTGAGGGTACAGGGGTTAGGGTCGGACTTTTTCTTTTTTTTTTACTCACGTGAGGCTGTTGGCTCCACAGACCATATGACGTCGATCTAGTCGTTCGTAGTTTTCTTGTAATACTCAATACTTGCCTGAAGTCCTCTTCCAA
>JAZDKD010000117.1:0-3354 GCA_043803345.1 Pseudomonadota bacterium | reverse complement strand
ATTATCAATCGTAATATTTTCAGTTACAGTATTGTATGCCTTACTTGGTGGTGTACGTGCTGTGTTCGGTGTAGATATAATTCAAGTCCCCCTTATTTGTTTATTCCTTCCAGCTTTCTTTATTACGGCCATCCCTGATTGGGATCAGCCTTCAACGCTTTTCCCTCGCTTGTTATCTACATTGAAAACAGAGCCAACTGTTCTGGTGGCGATAACAGTCGCTTGTATTAATTCTATCGCAACTCAGTTTTACAGTATTATAAATTGGGGTGCGGTATCCAACGTGAAGCTCGCACATCAACAACAACTTTTAAAACGTGTTGGATGGCTAACTTCCTGTGTCCTGGCAGTATTTGTTCTTGTCGGACTGCTTCATTCACACAGCTCGCAGGGGAATACTTGGCAGGATTTAATGCAAGTCTACTCTTCAATGTCTGTGCAAACAACACTAACCGCGTTTATTCTTTCCTCTGTTATCATGCTCGGTATGGCTTCTATCCTTCTGACAACAACCGATGCGGTTGTTGTAAACTGCGTTCTTTTTTGGTATGATAATATCTCTGGAGGCAATTCAAAAGCGAATGAAGCAAATCTTTTTGAGTTGAGAAAAATACGTCGGATTGGTTTTGTAGCGTTCTCTATTTGTTTCGGAATCTTGCTTTGTATTAATTATTTTCAACCAGATCCTTTTTATTTACTATTGAGTATGGCGGGTGGAGTGGTTGTTTTTGCTCCAATGATTGTTACGGCAGGTTGTATGGCTTCACGGGAAGGCTCACTTCGATTATTTACACCAACTATTATTTCTACATACATATTACTTTTCATAATTTCCGGCATTACCGATGTCATTTTACTAGCCTATAAATCTCCTCTGGTTGCATATGTTGGTCTTACAGCTTTCATTTTAGCGAGTTTGCTTAGTTGCACTCTGCTGTTTCTTTCGCGTCAAACATCAATTACTCAACGGAAGAAGTGATGGCTTCTGTTGCCTTAGATTTTGCTGATCTTCTCGTGCGTTTAATATAGATGCTTAGCTTGTAACTGCGAACAGATGGATACCAGCTCAGGATGAAGATTCTGTCTATCGCTATCTGGGCACTTGGTGCAAAGACAAACCCATTTGAATGAGTTTCAATAAAGACTCACAACATGATAAACTTAACAAATGCCTATGACAAACATGTTTGGTGGCTTGCATTTCCAAAACCGCGACCTCGCAATCCTTCGAGGCCTTTTCGAGTCCCGCATAATGACTTCTATCCATCTTGCTGCTCTATATTTCGATGGCCGAAAAGAAGCCGCAAAAAAACGTCTTCAAAAACTGAAAGCGGCAGGACTCATAGGAGAACGAAAGAGACGCGTTTATGAGCCCTCTGTTTTATTTCTGACTCGAAAAGCTCTAACGTTTCTCCGTGAGCAAGGCGTTCTGTCCGAGTATCCCCAGCTTGGCCCCTTCTCGCTTGAGAAACGTGCCCATGTCAGTAACCTTACAATTCAGCATGAGCTTGAAATCATGGACGTGAAGACCGCGTTCCATGCCGCCATTTCAAAAACACCGGCATTTACCATTGCGGAATTTAGCACCTGGCCACTCTTGTACCAGTTTGAAGCTTGCCGCCCCGGCCATGAAGGGCGGGAAGTCGTGGTAAAACCCGATGGCTTTATCCGTATTCACGAAAAGGAACCGGACGGCGGACTATCTGAGCATACATATTTTCTGGAGGTTGACCGTTCAAGCGAAACCCAGGACACTCTTGTTGCCCGCGCCGGTTGCTACCTTAATTATTACAAATCGGGTGGCTTTGCCGAATGGAACGGTGCCCAGCGATCCGAATACAAAGATTTCCCCTTTCGGATTCTCATGGTGTTCAAGAATGCCGAACGGCGCAACAATACCGCTGAGCGCCTTCTTCAAAATATCCCCCCGATTTTGACTCAAACCTGTCTTTCGACTCTTGAGGAGGTGACGACTGATCCGCTTGGTGCAATTTGGACCTGTCCTGCCGACTATCGCGACGCAACAAAAGGCACGGCTTTCGATACAGCACAGCGACGAACAACCTACGGATACAAACGACAACCAGTACGGGAGAATTTGGTTGAGCGGATGCTGAAAAAAAGCCGGATTCTCTCCGACAATACGACCGTAGAGCCTGGAGCTACAAATGAAGGGAATCCCTCCCTTTAAGACAGCTAGTTTGACGTGCTTATTCAGCACGGCAAATATTCTCAACGAAACGGACGAATTCCTTGTCTTGAAGCAAACGCAGACGGTCCCAAACGAGACGTGGCAGGGGGAGCGAAAAGAACTCCCGAATGTCCTTCGATAATTCGTCCGGTGGCAGAAATTCTCCATAACGCCAAGCATAGAAGGCGCTGTTGAGGTGTAGAATCAGAAGCTTTACAAATATTTCCTCTTCCGGCTTGATCGGGTCTCGCTCCAAATCGACTTTCGCTGAAAGCACCCGCGCCAATTCAGGATGTGTATACAATTCCGACCAGATTTCGCGATGATTCTTGGTAATCGCTATGAAATTGCTGACCTTCCGGGTCCGAGCTTCCATCCGAAAAGAAACTGCGGTAAAAGTCAGACCGCCGATGATACCGATTACTTGGATAAGGCTGAAGAGGTGGTTGGATAACCAGTTAATGAAACCCATGAGTCCATTATAACACAATCCGCACGAAAAAGCCCGTCCACCAGCCTATACCATGTCGGGGATATCGTGCTTCGCACCGACGAGAATCCGACGAGGGATACTAATGATCCGTTCGTCTGGCCCGCAACTGGCATCCGGGGGCAATAATGCGGAGGCTTCGGGTGTAATGTCTTTGCCTATGAGCGCGAAATCGCCAGAAACCAGTTCAAAGACATCTGGGCAACCAGAGAGACACGGTGTTGTTGCACCGTTAGCATGAGGATTTGGGCCTAGTCTTCTTTTGAACATACGCTACTACTAACTATAGTTAGGTGCATAGTCAAGCGGAATTCTGTGTATTTTTCTTGGCTGTGATGACTGAACAACACCGCCGGGACATTTGCACGAATTTAGCCCGTATTTTGCAGGCTGAACGCTTGCGTAAAGGCTTGTCCATGACCGCGCTGGCCGCCAAGGCGGGATTGTCGCAACAAATGGTTAGCTATGTGGAACGCGACATGCGAAATCCTACCATTGATACACTGTTGCGGATGGCCGGAGCGCTGGAAGTCGATCTTGCAGGTATATTGAAGCGGGCGATGAAGGCCAGGCCCTAACCGTTGTTCCAAGAATATTTTCCATTCGTTCCCGAGTATCTATAAAAAAGCGACCCTCATGGGTCGCTTGCGCTTCACGGGGTGAAGCGTCGTTT
>JAZDKD010000116.1:0-15093 GCA_043803345.1 Pseudomonadota bacterium | reverse complement strand
TGCTTCCCATGGGAAACCCCAAGGCCAGCGGCAAGGATGAGCGTAACTACTGTGACTATCTTTAAGCAAAATCTCATGTCAAGATGTCCCCTTTTCGACTACCGTTCTCAGAAATTGCCTGACTATGGAACACCCCAGGTGTTTCCATGAGACAT
This sequence comes from Pseudomonadota bacterium, assembly GCA_043803345.1. GTDB lineage: Bacteria > Desulfobacterota > Desulfomonilia > Desulfomonilales > Desulfomonilaceae > CAJBEZ01. The sequence goes on along the minus strand of JAZDKD010000116.1, from coordinate 14,938 downwards.
GCCCTTTGACCATATAACCGTCCAACACTGACTTTGTAAAGCTTAGCGTAATGGTTCAGTGGTAGGTGTGCGGCTTTCACCGTTGTCAGTTGGACACTCATGCATATCCCTCCTCCAGGTTCCGGGGCTCATGTTATGACTCCCGTCGGGCAACTAACAACTTTTTCTCTCAGTTTTTGTCCAACCTGAACTGAAATATTATACCAAGATTTACATCGACGGCAAATATGCAACCAGATGATCGTGCCTGAAGGATTCGCATGGTGGTACAAGCGACATGCCCCGGATGACGATGATCTCCGGAAAGCCGAAAATGACGCCAGGTCGTCGACGAAAGGTTTGTGGTCCCATCCGAACCCGATTCCGCCGTGGAAATTCAGAAGACAAAAGGCGTCAAATGGTGGGGAAAACCAACGAGAACTCATACAAAGTAATGTGTAGCTGCTACACCGTTACCATTGAACAGCCATTGTTTATGAAATCCTTCGGGTATAATATTGAGTCACCGTTCAACAGAAATTGGAGAATGGGCGCGACAAAAAATGAGATGGCTTGGTTCTGTAACGCTAGCTCTAGTTTTTACGATGGGATTGACTTTGCAGTCTGACGCTCAAGTTTACAAGATCCAACCGATAGGACATGTGGTCAAGAATGCCGGGAAGGTTAAGCTCGAAATTTTATCTCGGTACAAAGAGGCTTTACTAGGACTAAATGAGTTTTCTCATGTTCTTGTTTTCTATTGGTTCGAGCGGAACGACTCTCCGGAAAAAAGAGCCATACTGAGGGTTCATCCTCGAGGAAACAAAGAAAACCCCATTACCGGGGTTTTTTCTACACGTTCGCCATGTCGACCAAATCTTATTGGATTGACTGTGTGCAAAATAGAATCCATCGATGATTGTATAATCACAGTTGATGACATAGACGCCTTTGATGGCACGCCCATAATTGATCTTAAGCCTTACAGACCTGGCGGTGATTGCGTTCCTGACGCGTCTGTTCCAGATTGGTCCAAACGCATTGACAAAGAGAAAAAGCTATGCAAGCACAGAATGTTTATCAAAGGTTAGCCGATCATTTGAGCAATGTTGGCATGGGTTACCCCGTAAGAGAAACACTACTGGAAATCTTAAGAGAAAATCTCAACCCATCCGAAGCGGAAATCGCTTTGGCGCTTCCTACAGGTGTTATCCCTTTTCATGCTGTCAGTGTTTCCGATATAGGGGCCCGAGTTGCGATGTCCCACGAGGACTTGGAATCGGCCCTAGATCGTCTTGCCGAAAAAGGGTTCTTGTACGTGGGGCCGAGCTCGACCGGCGAAAAAGGGTATGCCCTTTTGCATGTGGGTTTCGGGTTCCCCCAGACCTTCTTCTGGAAGGGCGAAGACACGCCGCACGCACGAAAAATGGCTCTACTGGTGGCGAAATACTTTAACAGGGGAGTTACCTCCGAGGCGTATGGGAGCCAGAGCAGGCAGTATAGATACATCCCTGTACGAAAAGCGATCAAACATGATTTGCAGGCGGTCTTCCCTGTCCAACTTATTGAGCAGGTCATTACCAACGCCAGGCGTATAGCGGTAGCTCATTGCCCGTGCCGCGTCTCTTACCAGTTGCTAGGTAGAGGATGCGAACATCCCACCGAAGTCTGCATAAAATTCGACGAGTTGGCCGATTTCGTTATTGACAAGGGGCTGGCACGTGAACTTACCAAGGAAGAGGCTCTGGATGTAATCCGTGCAACAGAAGAGGCTGGACTGGTTCACTTCGTGGACAATGCAGATGGCGAAATCAAACACAACTGCAACTGTTGCGGCTGCGCCTGCTGGAATGTGGGTAACATTCGAAGGAGAAAAATTCCGAGAGATTCAATCATGGCGACGTATTTCATGAGAGAAACCAATTCCAACGAATGTTCGGGCTGTGGCGAGTGTGCAACGATTTGCCCGGTTGAGGCGGTGCGAATGGAAGACGGCGTACCAATCATAGATTGCGATTGGTGTATCGGTTGTGGTGTATGCGCAACGGTGTGCCCAACCGAGGCTGTGGTCTTAAAGGTGAGAGAGGACAAGATCGGGGTAAAGCCCGCTTCAACTTTCCGGGAGCTGCATCGCAGGATATTGGAGGAGAAAAAGGCGAAAACTCAATAACGGCATACTAAAACCACATTTTCCACTCAAATTTCGTCCAACAGGAACCCAGAATGGGAAGGACGAAGAAAAACAGACAGCAATTGTAAACGCTTTTACGCCAATTTATCTAGATGTCCCTATGGTATATTTTCCGCTACGCAGCTCTTCGAGCAAATCCGAATCATTAGAAATTTCTCTTTCAAAAACAGTTACCCAAGTTCCCAGGGCACCGATTTCATGGGCATCACTTCCCGCTGTTGAGCGAAGCCCCAATCTTTGAGCTACTTTCTCTGCAACTCCGTTCTCTCTTTCAGTTACGCGACCATTTCTAATTTCAACAGCATCGACAAAATGCAATATCTTTTTTTTGCAAGCCTGATCCAATGTCATCCCTAGTTGCCCAAGGCCGAAAACCTTGAATCCACGAAAGGGATGAGCAGCGATAGTAAATGCGCCAGCATCTTTAGCGATTTTAGCAAGCTCCTGAATGGTTATTATCCCCTGAATGTTTTCATCTAACCCAAAAACAAGAACATCGCCTTGAGCGGTAGTAATTTCATTTCCCCTGAAGATTTTTATTCCACTATTTTGAGCCAACCTAGAGACTTCATCGAAACGCCACATGACCTGATGTTCCGTGAGGCAAAAACCGTCAAGACCAATCTTTTTAGACTCCTGAATTAACGTTTCAGGAACAATGTCACTGCATGGAGAACGAGGTGAAGTATGGACATGAAGATCAATTTTCATTTTTCATTTCCGGGGGTGATTTCCTTCAGGTTTAAACCTGATCCAGCTTTAACAGTTCGGCGGTGTTTTTTGACATAATGGCCAAATCCAGACATCGACCACATTCGATCATTATCTCGGCCAAATGTTCGCAGCCTTTTCGACCTATCTCCCGCATGATGTTCTTGTCCCATCCAGGTTCCCGGAGAGAGAGGCCTACGGCTCTCTGGACTGCATGAACCGCCTCAGGGCAAACGAAATTTGTATATCGTTTCATTTTCCCATCGATTTTGAGTATAGCGCCGTCTTCCATATTAACGTCCATAGAAATTTCCATGCCATAAATGTGGTCTTCCTGGATTCCACTGAATCGAATAATGTTCTGGTCAATAAATTCTGCCCCAACGATCTGAGTTCTCTGGAATGATATCATTGATTCCCCCTTAAAGATCCAGCCCCTTCATGATAGGGCTGTCATCTTGAAAAGAAATACAGCTCCTAACCAGGCGAGGGTTGGATTTGACCCATTCACGGGTGGCTTCCAGTTTTGCGTCCGGATCAGAGATGCTTTCCATTTGCTCTATACGGGGCCTGGTATAATGAAGAATTACAGCGTTGCCGCATTCCAGAACTGCATCCATTAGGCAACTACCACTATTGCCTTGCGTTAAAAGACCGGCCAATATCTTCCGAAGACCAGGTCCAATACTAATTCCCTCTATCCTTGAAATTGATTGAGCCTCGTTTCCCTTTGGCATGGCAGAATTTCTTTCCCACCGGGCTTCAGCTTTAATTATTTCCAACTCTGGCGGTTCGATGATCAAAGTGACTTCGGCTATGGACAGGTCATCAATCAATCGCCATGAAACTTTCAGATTCCCATTAGCTTCAGGTTGGACATCAACCACTTTGGTTCTCAAATATTTCAGTGTCATTCCAATATCCCCATAACAACAGATCAGGATGCTTTCCGAAAATTCTTAAGCTTCTGCCATATTTGTTCGACCTGTTTTTGAGTTTCTTCAAGTGAACCAGAATTATCAACCACAATATCGCAATATCCTTTTTTTTCTTCGACAGACATTTGAGTACGAATGATGCTCATTGCCAAATCCCGGCTGATCTTATCGCGTGCCATGAGGCGTTGCAATTCGACATCCTCGGGAGCGTATACCATCAAGAGGTTATCAAATATTGCCTGCAGGTTGAGTTCTATGAGGAGAGGAATTACGACCTGTATGACGACTTTTTCGTTTTCTTTTGTGTGCCGTTCCAGTTGAACGAGGAATGCTTCCCAGATTCTCGGATGTATGAAACTTTCGAGTTTTTTTCGTTTTTCCACATCCCTAAAAACTATTTCCCTTAGTTTTTCCCGATCCAGAGTCCTGTCATCTGACAAGACCTGTTCCCCAAAGAAAGAAGTAATGTCATGGTAGGCTGGTTGCCCTAGTTCTACAACATCACGGCTCAAAACGTCAAAATCGATGATGGGGGCACCCAAGGATTCCAGCATCTTCGCAACGCTAGATTTTCCGGTCCCTATACTTCCTGTTACACCGAGCAGAAGCCGATTTGAGTTTCCACGGATTTTTGCCGTCATTGCTTCTGACTGATAAGCTTGCGGAAAATTGCCAGTGATGTCAGTTTCTGCGCCAGTATAACTAATCGGATATCGAACCCCCCGTCTGTATAGGGCTTCCAATCCCCGTAAGGACTTTTCGATCAAATTGGCGGGAACAGCCATAACAAGCTCATCGTCCTGAGCATGGCCATAACGCCTCTCACCGTAACAGGGAATAGTGAGTGAGGGTTTTCCAGTGAGATAGCATCGAGCAATTGCGTCTGAACATGAGGATTCTCCGACGCAAAAAAACTCAAGCACCTCATAATCTTCAAACTGAAGGGAATTTATCAGCAGTATCATTTGAGCCGGGTTGGCATAAATCAAGACAATATCAGGATCGAAGGGATTGTATACAATCGGGGCCATTACGAGCGCTTTATATTTGCCGGTTGGTATACGGGGAACACTATTTTCATACTTTTTCCCGTCAGCGCGGTTTTTTGTCCAGACGATACTTCTAAAAGTCCCGTCTTTCATGAATTCAGGAATGTCGGTTAATCCGATGATTGACGGACACATTGCGCTTACAAAGTCGTCTAAGTCGGCCCCCACAGTCCAGTCAAAATTTCTTACGAGGTTGATTAGCTGACATAACGTAGATTTGTGCTTTATACGGCGAACAAATGGAATGGAATCAATTTGCGCTTCGTCTTCAAGAAGTTTGAAAGCGACTGGAAAAGATTTAAGCCTCAGCAAGAGCTCCATTCTACGAATTGGTTTTTCCCAATCCTGACTAGTGTTCACGACTGCCTCCTATCGCAGAAAAAAAGAGGAATTGATTTGCAAGTATGAACTGTGCATTTCCAACGAGCGGCTTGAATTTTCTAAACGGCATCTGCTGCTACAAGCCTTTCAGCATCCGTCCAATAAGCAGCCTTTGAACTTCTGACGTTCCTTCTACTATTTGAAGTATCTTGGCGCTTTTGTAATATCGAGACACCGGATATTCTTCCATGAAGCCATATCCGCCGTGGATCTGAAAAGCTTCACTGGCAACCTTTTCCACCATTTCAGAGGCAAATAGCTTGGCGGCAACCGCTTCAAACGTGTGGTTTCGTCCCTGATCCTTGAGCCATGCGGCTTTGAGGTACTGGTTTCTGGCCAATTCGATTCCCACTGCCATGTCTGCGAGCTTGAATTGGACTGCTTGAAACGAGAATATGGGTTTACCAAACTGAGTTCGCTCCCTGGAATACTTTAAAGCTTCGTCAAGGCACGCCTGCGCCAAACCAACAGCCATTGCGGCAATCGTTATCCGTCCTGTTTCCAGGACAGACAGGTGTTGAGCAAATCCACGTTCTGGATTTCCCAAGAGATTTTCTGACGGGATTCGGCAATCATCAAGGATTACTTCGTGGGTGGCCGAGGCGTGCCAAGACATTTTCCTGTATTTCTTACCCAGCCGTAACCCCGGAGCATCCTTAGGAACTATAAATGTTGATATTACGTTACCCGTTTTTTTCTTTGCGGTTTTTGCGGCTACCAGAATCACAGAAGCATTTTCGAGACCTATATTAGTGATAAACTGTTTTGTTCCGTTTAGAACCCATTGGTCACCATCAAGTCTGGCGGTTGTTCTCAGAGAGGCCGCGTCTGATCCAACGTCTGGTTCTGTTAAACCAAAAGCGCCGATTTCCGCCCCCTGCGCTATAGGGACGAGCCACTTATTTTTCTGTTCTTCCGTTCCAAAAACGAAGAGTTCTTGCCCTACTACGCTGGTGGTAACATCAAGCAACCCACCGAGGGCCACGTCAGCCCTAGAAATCTCCTCAATGCAGACGTGGGCGCCAACCCAATCTCCTCCACTGCCACCGTACTTTTCTGGAAACGGAATTCCCATCATTCCGGTTTGAGCCATTTTAGATATGATGTCATACGGATAGTCTCCGGTAGCTTCCATTTCTTCGGCACGTGGCGCAATAACCTCTTTTGCGAAGGCTCGCGCCATTTCACGAATCATCTTCTGTTCATCGGTGAGATCGAAGTTCATCCAGTCTTCTCCACAGATTGGTCAGGAGCGCTTTTTAAGAAAATTCAGGACCGATTAACGTCAGAAACCTGATCCCTAGATCAGCTCAAACAACAGAGCAAATCCGTCAACACCGCCTTCGGCAGGATCTTTAGGAATCAGTTTATGTGTAACCGAAACCTCTTTGCCGATAAGCTCCATGCCAGCTTGCTCAGCGAGGAGTCCTACCAAATCAACGTTACCGACAACCCAGGGACCATCCGCAAGCTCAACCAGAGCAACAACGTAAGGGACCCGAAAGCTTAGTGGAGCCACTCTTATAACGGTGAAGGTTCTAATAGTTCCTTTCTTGGAAAACGAATCTATCTCAAGGTTTGAACTTCCGCACGCGGCACAAACAGCTCCAGGCGGGATCATGTTTTCTCCACAGTCAAGGCATTTCAGCCCCAAGAGGTTACCATCGATCAATCCCTGTTTAAAATCCTTGAAAGTCAGAGGGTATTTGCTCATTTATTGCCTCCTCAGGACGAGATTGCACACGGTGCTGAAATCGCCCCCCAGCGTATCAACCAAGCCGATTCTGGCTCCATGGACCTGCCTTTCTCCGCATTCATCTCTCAGTTGCTTTACAATTTCATAAACTTGAGCGGCGCCCGTGGCTCCAATAGGATGTCCTTTTGCTTTTAAGCCTCCCGAAGGATTTATTGGAATCCTTCCGTCCAGGGCTGTGTTCCCTCTTTCAACCGCCGCCGCTCCATCGCCAAATTCGAAGAACCCCAAGGCTTCTGACGCCACAATTTCCGCAATGGTAAAGCAATCGTGAAGTTCACAGACATCGACATCAGCCGGACCGATACCGGCCTGATCGTAAGCGGATTTTACCGCGGTTTCCCTGGCCACCATTCGAGTAAGGTCTTTTTGTCTATACAATGGGCCAGCGGTAGCTTGACCTACGCCTGCTACAAACACAGGTTTGGGAACTCGGTCTTTATATTTTTCCGCGGCTGCGATGATTACGGCCGCGGCTCCGTCTGAAAAGGGACAACAGTCGAACAATTGAAGCGGGTGAGCGATCATGGAGCTTTGGACAACAGTTTCTACAGTAATTGGCTTCCTGAAATGAGCCAATGGGTTAAGAGCGCCGTTGCGATGATTCTTAACAGCTGTTAGGGCCATACTATGTTTCAATTTTTCTAGAGGGATCCCGTATTTCGCCGAGTACTGGTGCGCTACCATCCCAAAAACACCCGGGAAAGTTATACCGGAAAACCTCTCGTATTCTGAGTGACTTCCCATGGCGAACGTTTTTGTAGCCAGGGGCGTGCCCATGATCGTGGTTCTTTCGGTACCTCCGGCGATAACCAAATCATGGATACCAGCGCCGACCATCAGAGCGGCATGGCGTATAGCTACGGTGGCGGATGCGCAAGCGTTTTCAAATCTGGTAGCGGGGGCCGAAGCTCGCATACCTATCTCGTTGGCAAGAAATGGAGCGATGTTGATCTGGCCCTCTTCAAAATCTCCCAGAACATTTCCGATGAACATCGCTTCCATGTCTTTTGCTTCAAGGTTTGACTCCGCAAGGGCGTCCATGGCGGCTTCCGCAAACATTTCCTTCATGGAAAGTTCCGATACGCCAAACTTAGTCATACCGACCCCTAATATTATTACTTCTCTCATCACCGCCTCCTTATGGCGATTTTAAAATGACGTTCCAGAACAGAATTCCCGCGCGCCAACGCCAGTTGTAGTTCGCATTGAAAAAACCCGGGCCCGGCTACTTGGCTCCCATACGGATAGCTCCATCGATTCTGATCGTGGTACCGTTGATAGAGGCGTTTTCAATAATATGCCTGGCCAACACAGCGAATTCCTGCGGCTTACCGAATCTGCGAGGGAAAGGAACCGCAGCGGCAAGAGTCTCTCGCACCTTTTCAGGGAGACTCCTGGCCATAGGAGTGTCAAAGAGGCCTGGAGCGATGGTGACCACCCTGATGCCGTAGTCAGCGAATTCTCGGGCCACGGGTAATGTCAATCCTACTACCGCGGCTTTCGAAGCGGCATAAGCGGCCTGGCCGACCTGCCCCTCAAACGCTGCTATAGAAGCAGTATTTATGATAACGCCTTTTTCACCGTCCTCATTACCTGGATTCTCAACCATTTTCGCAGCAGCGAGCCTGATCATGTTGACGGTCCCGATCAGGTTTATCTGAACAACCTTATTGAATCCATCCATTGACATGGGGCCATTCTTGCCCAATATTTTTGCGGGGGTGCCCACTCCAGCGCAATTGATAACAATATGTATGGCCCCGAAAGAAGCCATGGTAGCATTCAGGGCATTTTGAACAGACTTTTCATCGGATACATCCGTTTTGAAAAAAATGGTACGATCCAAAAAACCGGGTAGCGCATTTTCATGTCGGGTTTCGTCAAGATCCAGAATAGCCACATTCGCCCCGTTGTTTAGCAACTCACCAGCACACGCCTCACCTAACCCCGAGGCGCCTCCTGTAATCACCGCCACACTTCCAGCTATTTTCACCCGTTTGTCTCCTATATGTCCAGCAGATCAACAAAGTTGGTTTTCTATCTTTTCAGAGGTTTCCGAAGCCTTCTCTTACCTTGTTTCTATCCACACAACCGGAAGCATTCCTGGGCAGTTCATCGACATAGACCACGTACCTGGGTTTCTTGAACCGGGCGATTTTCCCTGCCACAAAGTCTATCAAATCCGCTTCGGACAACCACGATCCAGGTTCAAGAACGCAGACCGCCTTTATCGCTTCTCCCCACTGGGAGTCCGGAACCCCTATGACTGCAACGTCTTTTACCAGGGGGTGCTGCCTGACAACGTTTTCAACTTCTGAAGGATACACGTTTTCACCACCGGTCTTGATTAATTCTTTTTCCAACGCTCTACCTTCAAACCAGAGATATCCATCCTCATCAAGCCGGCCCAGGTCACCCGTATGGTGCCAGCCATCCCGGAAAGTGCGCAAGGTATCCTCTTCCAAGTTCCAATAGCCTTTGAAGACCTGGGGTCCGCGCACGACAATTTCTCCGGACCTTCCAGGTTCGAGAACATTTCCCGATTCATCAACTACTTCCAGATCTACAAGCTGAAGGGGTCGGCCAGCTGATCCTGGCCTTTCGGAATATGACCCGATAGTGGTAAGCCCGGATGTCTCTGATTGACCGTATGCAGCCCAAAAGGTCGCTCCGGTAACTTCTTGAAAACGTTTTACCGTATCCGGATGGTCAATGCCCAGAACATGCCGGAGACTGGCCAAATCTCTTCGATCCGTTTGAGCCTTGTCCAGCAGAGACGACAGCATGGGAGGAAACTCGAAGAACACCGTGGCACTGAAATCTTCAATATTTGAGAGGGCCTGGTCGACGTCGAAACCGGCCGTGATTACACTAGAACCCCCTTCCATCATGACGGCCAATATCATCAGGATGCCAGCGACGTGAAAAAGCGGCAACATGGCCAAGTTGACGTCATTTTGTCCGAGGTTCCAAAGACGTTGCAGGTTGAGGGCATTAAGTAGCAGACCATGGTGTGTGATAACGGCTCCTCGGGGACGGCCGTGGACAGCGGCGGTGTGGATTATCACGGATCTATCGTCCTGACTGAAGCCCGACGATTCGTCAGTCTCATGTTTGGCAATCAGATCGTTGGCTGCGCCCAAACTTACTGTTGGGATTCCCAGTCGAGTAATCAAGGTTCCTGCAGAGTCATGGAATTCAGGATCCAAGAAGAGAACAGCCGGTGAGCCATCCGTCAAGACGTATTCCATTTCATCCTGACTCAGGCGCCAGTTCACGGGTAGTACTATGGCCCCTACTCTGGCGGCGGCTCCATAAAGATAGACAAATTCCAGGCTGTTTCTGGCCAGCACGGCAACTCGCTCACCCGTGCGTAGCCCCAGGGCACGAAGTCCTACAGCAAGGGCATCCAACTTATGAAGTAAATCCTTGTAACTAATTGCGTCCGATCCTGATCTCAATGCCACCCGATGACCGAAGAAGCGGACATTACGATGGATGACACTGTACATAGACACGTCATGAATTCCCATTGTCACCAACCTCAAGACTACTTGTATCCAAGCCAAATACCAGGAAACCTGGCAAGAACTTCAATCGCCAAGTTGCATGGTCAAGCGACAAAAGAGAGGTTAAACCCATTTTCGTAATTAACGTTCGAGATGACTATTTTCCTGGAATGAAAAAAGTCTTTTTTATCTCCTTGCAAAGTCTCGGGTAGCACTATGTTCCAGGGAAGCATGGTTCCCGCTTTTCAAGAAAAGCCGCGATCCCTTCACGAAAATCTTCTGTCGAGACGAGAAATTCAAAACATTTCCCCTCGTAGTTCAATGCCTGTGACAGGTTCATTTGCAAACCGTCCCTGAGGCATGCCTTGGTCATTCTAACGGCCCAGATTGGCTTTTTGGCCATTTCAAGAGCCAGTTCGAATGCCTCTCCATTGAGTTCACCAACAGGAACAACCCGGTTAACGAGTCCTATTTGGAGGGCTTCAGCCGATCTGACACGGCGACCAGTGAACAAGAGCTCGTTTGCAATGGTCAAGCCCACAGTCCTAGGCAGCCTTTGAGTCCCACCCGCACCGGGAATAATTCCGAGGTTGATCTCCGTTTGACCAAAAACTGCGTTTTCCGCCGCAATCCGTATATTACACGCCAGAGAGATCTCAGTTCCCCCCCCAAGAGCCATGCCTGACACTGCAGCTATCACCGGTTGAGGAATTGTTTCGAGTTTGTTTACTACCCGCTGAATTTTTTCCAAGAAAGAATGGGCATCCAAGACAGATCGCCAAGATTTCAGCATCCGTATGTCGGCTCCAGCGCAGAAAAAATCACTGTGTCCTTCCAATACAACAACTTTGATATCGGTTTTACCCTCGATCTGAATCAGGATTTCCTCAAATTCGTCAAGTAACTGGTCGTTCAAGGCATTTCGTACCTCCGGGCGGTTAAACCTTACGGAGGCAATATGTCGATCTTCGGAATAAATCAGTGTGTCATATTTCATAGCCATCTCCGGGTAGTCTTTCCCACCGCTGATTCAAGAGAGACCAAGAACTTTAGAAGGATTTTCGGATGTCAATTTTCGAAAAGTATCAGGAGAAATTGGAAGCTCACTGAGTTCCCGCATCAACCTTGTCCGCGGAATCAAGGGAAAATCGCTTCCCAGAAGCGCTTTAGCGGCCAGAGGACCATTCATCATTTTTACAACATATTCGGGAATATACTGGGGCGCCCAACCGGCGATGTTGAAATAGACATTCGCGTTCTTCTGAACAACCGCCAAGGCTTCGTAAAACCAGGGAAATCCAAAATGGGCGGCGATGATTTTAAGTTCGGGAAAGTCTATCGCCAGATCATCGAGCGTATCGGGGCGGCAGAACTTGAGTCGCGCTCCGTGATGGAAATGGGTTCCAGTGTGAAACAAGACTGGGAGCCCTAATTCCTGAGCTTTTTCCAGAACAGGATACATGCGAAGATCGTTGGGCTCCATGTTGATAAGGTGGGGAATGAACTTGACACCTGAGAGGCCCAATATCTCATAGCATCTGGACAACTCGTCCAAAGCGAGAACTCCTTTGTGGGGATCGACGCCTGCAAATCCGATGAATCTGTCCGGATAACGGCGAACCGCATCGGCAACCAATTCATTGGGAATTTTGTAACGCCAGACAGTTTCAGCATCCACGGCAACCAGAACGGCCTTGTCAACTCCAGCGGCATCCATATCTGCCAGGATGTCTTCGAGTTCAAAGGTTCGTAGTCCTTTAAAAACCTTCTCGTAATTCCGTATCATGCTTTCTGGTAGAGTCGCCAAGGCCTCTCTTGTCCAAAGTTGAGAGTGGGTATCTATGACCATGTTTGCTCCCATCATGCAGTCAATCCAGAAGGAAAAATTCCTTAAATGAAGTGTGGGGAGAGGCCTGACTGCGTTCAATACGCAACTTTGTCCAATCCTTTAAGACCGAGTATTTGTCTCGCTTCATTTGGCGTTGCAGGTTCAAGCCCCAGTTCCCGGGCAATTCGCACAATTTTTTCCACCTGGAGGGCATTACTTTTTGCCTTTACCCCTTTCTCTAGATAGAGGTTGTCTTCCAAGCCAACTCTAGCGTTTCCGCCCAGCACAAGAGACATCACGCACATATTAAACTGATGCCTTCCTGCGGCGCAGACAGACCAGACGAAATCACCTATGGACGACTTCGCAGTGTTGTACATGAACATCAGGTTATCGGGGGTAGCTGGAATACCGCCCAATATTCCAAGTACAAACTGAACATAAATAGGTTTTCCGATGTGACCCTTTTCGATCATGAAGGCAGCGTTGTTAAGCATGCCCACGTCGTAGATTTCAAGTTCCGGTTTTGTCATGTTTTCGCGGAAAACCTCCCCAAATCGAGCCATAGTTTTGAAGGTATTTGGCAGAATGAAATCTTCCGTCATGGCCAAGTAATCCTTTTCCCATGGGAACTTGAATTGCTTGTATGTATCCAATGCGGCGAACAGCGCAAAATTTAGAGAACCAAAATTAAGGGAAGCCAATTCGGGCTTCAATTCCGGTATTGCGGCAACCCTCTCATCTGCGCTCATTCCCAAACCGCCGCCAGTAGTAATACAGAGAATTATGTCACACCTGCTTTTTACCTTCGCGGCAATTTCCCTGTAGATGGATATATCTGAAGATGGTTGGCCGTTCTCAGGATTACGAGCATGAATGTGAGCCACTGAAGCGCCAGCCTCGTATGCTCGAACTGTTTCATCCACTATCTGATCAGGAGTAATTGGGAGGTAATCAGACATCGACGGGGTGTGAATACTGCCAGTAATTGCCGCAGTGATAATCCTCTTGTTCATTTTCTTGCTCCTAGCCTTAAGATGCATAGAGAATAAGGGCTATTGGAACCCACCCTTGATTTTGAAACGACGCTTCGGTCTGAGCCGGCAACAGATGCAAGGTCAATGCGAGGTATGTGTGCCCGGCGAGACGTCATTCCCCAAAAATCTATTATCCACAACAATGGAAGCGGATTCGTCTATCGTCCCGACAGGCAAAAGATCGATCTCAGCTGTGAGTTGGGTAACGGTTCTGAGATTGTCAATCAAGGCCTGCTTCAACTGAAGCATTTCGTCAACATGTTCGGTCTCAACCCGAATTGTAAGTCTATCCTGAAAACCTGGGCGATCCATCACGATTTGATATTTTCCAAGGCGCTCGTGACCGCTAATGATTGCTCCCACGAGTTTAGGGATCATATAAACGCCCTTGACCCTGTCGACTTCGCCTGTGCGACCCACAATCCTCTGGAGTCGGGGGGAAGCCCGACCACACTTACAAGTTTCCGCAATGATTCCTTCAGTAAGATCACCTGTCCGGTAGCGTACCACAGGCATAGCTCTCCGGGACAGATCAGTAGTCACTATTTCTCCTGACTGACCGTTAGCCACAACTTTCCCCGTGGCTGGATCCACGATTTCAAGTATGGAGTCCGTAAAACAGTGCATTCCGTTTCCATACTGGCACTCTGCGGCAACAAAACCGGTCTCAGCCCCGCCATACATTTCCCTGACTTCAGCCCCGAATGATTGGGCCAACCATGCCTTGTCATTTGGCCCACAGGTTTCAGTCGCCAGTATAACCAATCTTAGATTCAGATCCGTTGCAGGGTTGATACCCATTTTCCTTGCGGTATCAGCGATGTGCATTGCAAAGGAGGGGAATGCGAACATCACGGAAACTTTTAAATTCTTCATTATGACTATATGAGTTCTGGTCATCCCAGAGCCACCGGGAACAACTGCGCACCCAAGCCTGCGAAAAGCTGAATCCATCATAGTTCCCGCTAAATGCCACTGATAAGCAACGGCGATATCTACTATGTCACCTCTTCTTGCTCCACAAATATAGAGCCCGTTGGCGGTGGTATTTATGTAGCTGTCCATATCGCCCACGCTGAAAGGCATCATCAATGGACCAGGGGAGCAGTAAATTCTGCTTACATCTTTTAGCCCCATGGTCAAGAAGTCTCCAAAGGGAGGATTTGCGCTCTGATTATTGATCATTTGCATATGTTCCAAGAAAGGAACCCGTTGGCTGTAATCATTCAGAGACTTGATTTCCTCCGGCCTTAGACCGGCGTGGTTGAAAGCTCTCTTATAAAAAGGAGAATTCAAGTAGGCAAATCTAAGATGCTTTTGCATTTTTTCAGTTCGTATCTCTTCGAGCTTTTGAGGAGACATTAGCTCCAAATCTTCATCCCAATATTCAGATACGATTTTCAATTTGTTCTCCGTCCTGTTTAAATTCATTGGAGAATTTTTTTTGCTATTATCATTCTCTGTATTTCGGACGTACCAGCTCCAATCGGCATAGCTTTGGCGTCACGAAAGAATCTTTCCACCTGGAATTCCGTGGTATATCCATACCCTCCCAGGAT
>JAZDKD010000115.1:0-6749 GCA_043803345.1 Pseudomonadota bacterium | reverse complement strand
CTGGCAAGCCCGGATATCGCGAAATCCCTTGTTTCGGGGCAATTTGAGCCAGATTTTGAACACGATGCCTGCGGGGTAGTCACTGGCCTTCATCCGCAATTGGTTTAAGGATATGGATTGAGCTGTCTGGGCCAAATATTCTTCGGAAGGGAAATTGTCTCACTGTCTCATAACCGCTAATCTCACCCAGGGTAATCACATAGTCTTCTCTGTCTACCCACCACCAGCTTTTCCCCTTCTTTGGCTCAAAATCCTGATAGAAACAATGATAACCATTAAATTCAAATCCACCGTCTATATGGTTCGGAGATACTCTTAGATCTCTCGTGAGATAATTGAGCGCTTCTGTCTGTGATCGCTTGAGGGCCATGAAATCGTGAATTGAGGACACTGAGAAGACGGCTATCAGGATTAATGCGCTAACGGCCGGAGCAGAACTCCTGGCTGAAAACTTGAAATTTCTCAATTCACTTGAACAGGAAAACAGGAACACAATAAGCATTGCGCATAGAGGAATCATGTATCTGTCACGAATACCTATCAGAGAAATTAATCCTGCATACATCAGTATGAATATGAGTGTCAAATATGTTAGGAAGCTGCCGTTTTTTCCAGATCCAAGAGCTGCATTTGAAATTCCACGGACACTCTTCCAAACGAGAGGCAAAACAAGGCCGAGGCACAAAACCGACCACCAAACGAGAAAGTAATAAACTTCCATGGGTATGCTCATCATTCGTTTGATACCGAGAATGTAAACGTCTTTGAGCAAAATCGGGCCTAGACCAAGATTGAAGATTACATTCCCAGTGAAGGGCATGGGGAGGGTAAAAATACCTAAAAGCATCCCCAACTCCAGAGCAATAAATATCATGGTGGCGCCCACAAAAAATTTTTTGAGACACGAACGGTGGAAATACTGTTTGTAAAGAAGAGCAATTACAGGCGAAACCAAGAAGGCGGTGTATCCGAGAATATTGTGGAACACTTGCCTGACAATAAACTCCGCATAATTTCGAAATCCCATAGTCCACGGATAACTTAGCATATCGTGAAAAAGCTTGTGCTCAGTCAAGCATGTGCTTCCCATGAAAAAGAGAAAACATTCAAAGCAAATCCAGGGAGCGACAATGATTGACAAGGCCATGATCAAAGCCTTGCGATAACCAAACTGCTGACCTCTCGGGTGAATGATGCACGCAATTACAAACGCCAACGCCACCAAGATTCCAAATTGTCTGGTGAGTGTGGCCAAGAGCCCAAATAGCAACCCAATAGCTACAGTTATAGCCTGATTCTTTTCGATGCCCCTGTTAATTGCAAGAAATGAAAAAATAATGAGGGACACAAACGTTACGTCTGTCATGTAAGTAAAAGACTGGGAAAAATACAAAGGGTTGAACATTAGTGTCAAGGTTCCCCAAAAGGATGGACCGTTTGCAGCATTTGTAGCTTTAAGAAGACAAAAGAAAGCTATAGACCCCATGATGGCCATAGAGAGTACAGAGATTCTTAAAGCAGTAAGAGAATGTCCAAAAACAGTTAGAAAAAGCTTGCCCCATAGCAGATGAAAAATGAGGGCAGGGCCACCGCCCATTCCTTTTGGCCCTAGCCAGGTAGGTCCCAGGGTTTCTTCATTGGAGAGCTTTTCCAGAACAGTGGTGTAGGCGAAATCATCGTTGACCATAAACTCCCCGACGGGATTTACGACATAAATGGCTACAGCCCATGTCATTAGCAATGCAAATACGTATAACCATCCTGAATTCAATGAGAATAAGGCTCTCGCGAAATTTGTGTTGTGGTCTTGATTCGTTAGGAAAGCCACAATGGTTGGATCCTGTCTGAATTCGAATGCTTTGCCAGAATATAGCTCATCCAATAATTCCGGAATTCTGGTTAATTGGTCAAGAGGGTTTAAAAAAAGGGGCCAACCCTATCCGCCTTTTGGCCCAGAATAAAAATTAGCACAAAAACAGTTGAAAATATAAAAAAACAATCTATACTGTCGACAAGGAAATTTGTTACAGATTAATTATGCGGCGAACAATTGACATAATGACCCCCTGGGTCAAGTAAAGGTAAGGAGGTGTCTGGGCAAATGAAAGAAATATTATTCAAATTGATGGGGCCTAAATCTGAGAATCATAACGGTTTTGATGGGTCATGCCAGAAATACGTTACATACCTGCTGATTCTTCTGCCAATACTTACTTTTCTGCTTGTCGCCTGTGGTGGTGGCGGTGGCGGAACTACAGGAACCTGATTTAGGCCTATTCGCCGTCTATGTTTAGTTGAGCGAATTGATTAGCTCTGTGTAGTTAATCGAAGTTCAGGATATGGCATAATAAATCCCGGATCGCCGTGTTTGGGGTTGGGGCGCGTGATCTTAAACTAACGATTGGAAAGCTAGCTTTCCAATCGTTACGAGCTACTATTATTCCCATTACTTGTATATCCCGGGAGATTCGTTCCCCGCGCATAATCTTGTTCAATCGCCATCCGTAAACACATTTAAGGTTTTGATAGCGATTCCAGAAATAGAACCCGATGATCTGCCGTACTTTAAAACCAATTTTCAGATCAGAAGCCGCTGGATAACGGCGCGAATTCTGATACTGAATTTGGGCCAGCCAATCCTTGAAACAATAATTAACAGCTCCGACGAGGACGTCAATATTGCGGTGATTGAAACGTTTGAGCGGTTACAGATTCAGAACGATCATATTAAGGGTTATCTGGAAAGATTGAGCGAGGATGACAGACCGGAGAAAATCAGGAATGCGGCCGGAAAAACGCTATCCAATATAAAAGGACGTCCTTTGTGGCCGCTGTGACGCAAGAGCCCCTTATGACTTTTGATAATACTTGTAGCTCTGATGATAGGAATAACCACCATAGCGGTAGCCGTATTTGTAACCGTAACCATACAATGATGGCGTATGGGCACGATTAAAGACCACGCCCAAGACGTTGGCGCCATCAACAGCGCTTACTTGATCAATCGCTTCGGAACTTTCATTTTTCCCCACGTATCCCTGCCTGGCTACAATAACCAGCCCATCAGCGTACCGACTTACTATGGGCGTATCGGGAAACCCCAAAATCGGCGGACAATCGAACACGATATAGTCGAATGTCGATCGCAACTCATCCACGACTTTTTTTAGGTTGTGGGAATGCAAAAGACTCACTGAATCAGAAGGAACCACCCCAGCGGTAACATAGAACAATCCCGGGATTGTATGAGCTCGAAGAACTTCCGAAAGGGTTGTTGAGTTCCCGTTGTCGCTCAATAAATTTGCCATGCCAGGTGTAGTCGGCGGAACGCCAAAAACTTTATGAATTCTGGGTTTTCGCATATCCATATCAACAATTACAGCTCTCTTGTTTCCGTTGGAGCACATCACAGACGCAAATGAAACCGCCAACATAGTCTTGCCTTCAGAAGGCAGTGAACTGGAAATAGACACACATTTTATTTCATAACCAGGGTATGAAAACATTATGGACATTTGAAGATTGCGGATCGAATCTGCAATAGGGGTCTGGGGTTTATTATAGGCAAGGAACTCGACAGCGCCTTCTGAAAGCTCATTTTGCCCGTAAGTCCCTGATTTTGCGAGGTCTGGGACAACACCCAACCGTCGCATGCGAAGGGATTTGATGAGGTCGTCAGGATTCTGCACGGTATCATCCATCTGTTCCCAGATAAAGGCGCACGCGACACCTCCAACAAGGCCCGCTACGAGGCCAATCATCAATATGAGTTTTTTCTTCGGCCAGGAGGGGCTCCGAGGCATCGTGGGCGGATCCACCACGACCAAGTTGTTGCTAATGGTCCTTGCTTTGATGTCCATTTCCTGCGTTTCTTTCATGATCAACTTCAGAAATTCCTGGTTTGTTTCAACTTCTTTCTTGAGAATGGAATATTCAGCTTCAAGCCCCTTGACGCGGGATACCTCCTGCTTGGTTTTCTCAACACTTCCTCTAAGAGCGGCGTCGACCTTTTCAGCGGATTCTACTGCGCCAGTTGCGAGGTTTCTCTCAATCTCTGCGATCCTGTTTTCCAAAAACTTTATCTTCCGCGCCTGTAACACCATTTTCGGGTAATTGGCCGAATATACTCCCTGCATTTGGGTGTATTCGGCTTCCTGCTTTGCCAGGTCTTCTTTCAGTTTGTTTATGTATGTTTGGTT
Organism: Pseudomonadota bacterium; assembly: GCA_043803345.1. GTDB lineage: Bacteria > Desulfobacterota > Desulfomonilia > Desulfomonilales > Desulfomonilaceae > CAJBEZ01. The sequence goes on along the minus strand of JAZDKD010000115.1, from coordinate 2,550 downwards.
CGCATCACTCGACTTATTTTCAGTATCCGAGTATTTGGTTTCCTTTCCGACCTGCGCTCTCAATTTGGTTTCTTCCGAACGCACTTGGCCTTCAACCTTCTTATTCAGGAGGGCCATAACCTGCCCCAGCGCTCCTTCTGTGGATACTACAAGGCCGTGTTCAAAAGAAAAATCGAGTAGTTTAGACTCAGCTTCTCTTAATTTTTTTCCTACTTTACCCGACTCCTCGGTGAGCCATTCTGCCGCCTGGATACTCTCGCTTCGTCTTTTTTCGAGGTTTCTGCTAAGGTAAGTATCCAGATAGTTTGTCAACAGTTCATTCGCCATCTTGGGAGACTTCGCCGAGATGGAAACTTCAAGCAAATTACTGGTCTTCACAGGTTTTGCGACCAGGCTGCCCGCCAGAGAATCCGCCATGATAGCTCGCTTCAAAACATTTTTGTCATCCGGCAAATCTGACGGATCATCCTTAAACCGACTTAAAACTGCTCGCCACAAGTAAGCTGGAACTTGTAGTAGGGGTAGACTCTTTGATTCATCAGCGTCTTTTTCCAAAAGCTTCATACGGTCAATTACGGCTTCGGCAAGGGGTCTTGATTTCAGGATTTCGATCTGGGTCATCATGAAGGGCTTGGTATCAATAGCTTCTTCAGCGGACAGACGCTTTTCCGACTTTTCTTTCTTGTCTAAAACTTCGAGGCGAGCGTTTGCTGTGTACAGTGGTGTCGCCATAAAAGCATAAGCGACTGAAACACATACAGACAAAGCAAGAAATATGATTACCGCAACGCGTCGGCGGAGTATAATATCAAGATAATCTTTGAGGGATCTGTTCGAATCAGCAAACCCGTCGTCTCCGGCATTAGGCGGATATCCCAACTGATGCTGAAGAACATAAGGACTCGCTGGGTGTCCGACCGGAGACAGCGGTTGGTTTACAGGCGGCTGGTCTCCTCCAGGATTATTTCTTGGAACAAGTTTGTCGATGCTCATTAGAGATGACTCCCGTAAATTTAAGGAGCGCCAATTGACAGTAAATAAAAACCTTTTTAAATTATATCATAATGTTAGATTATTACACTAAATCTATAAAAGCAAGGTTTTCAACAGTTACACTCAGATCTCCGTTAAATAAATCGACTTTTTCAACGACACCGTCCTCGCAGCAGTTTTAATGAGTTTCAGAGAAAAGTCTTATATATTAACCACCCTGCCCTTCCCGGCCGTGGCCCATCGATCACAACAATGTTGTTGCTGATTGTCCTTGTCTTGATGTTCCATTGCTGGGCCTCTTTTCGGACAAGATCATGAAAATCTGCCTTGCTGTCCAGGTCCCGTTTCAGTTCATAATATTGCTCTTCGAGAGACTTGGCCTTGTTAAGTGATGTCCGGGATTTTTCCGGCGTCTCGTTCTCGCCCGACTGCGAATGATTCTGTTTGGCGCATGACTGCGTCAAATCCAGTGATGCGTTCCTGCGGAAATAATCCATCCGGTCACGCAGAAAATCTATTTTGGCGGTAAGAGCCATCATCCTCGGATGATTAGCGCCCAGCGCCGCTGACATGCCAGACTGTTCAGACTCAAGCTTTCCCAGGTCCAGATACATTCGATGCGTCATCTCCTTGAAGTCAGGTTTCTGGTCAGCCGAGTGGGCAACAGGCCGTGAATCCTCGATGTGGCGGTTAATGAGCCTGAACACCCTCCCGAGCCCGCTGTCTTCCGTCGCGGTAAAACCGTTTTCAACGACAAAATCCAACAGGATGGCTTCAGCGTCTTTTAGCTGTTTTAAGGTTTCCGTGGCGCCTTCGTTAAGATTTTCAGCGGAAGCCAATGTTTGTAAACGGCGTTTTTCGAGATTTTTCGCAGAAAATATTCTCAGATATTCCTCGAGCAATTTGACAGCCAGTGTCTGACTTGGAGCCTGGATCGATATGTCAAGCATGTTGCAGCCTGTCACGGCACTCACAACAAGTCGATCACAAATGTAATCAGTAGGTTCGGGCAAGCCTTCGTCCGTGTGATATTCCCGAAAAGGCGAAAGAGACTTTGCCATTGCCGACACGCCACGATCTTGAACCGGCCTTTCCACAAGGGCCAGTTGCAGTTCCTGCATTTGTCGCGGTGGCAGCGCCGCAACCACCGACCTGGCAAGATCACGCGATTTGAAGGCCTCGGCGTGTTCCTGAACATTCGAGGTTGCCATGGGAGCAAATTTTTCTTGAAACCATATTCGAGGATCGAACAGATCGTGGCTCCCCAAAATTTCGATCCTTGTTGTAGCTGTGTGGAGTTTGGGGTCGTATTGCCATTGAACCCCGAAAAAAATTATGGCCCACAGGAAAATAATTCCTATGAGCCACTTGATTTTTCTGATTATTGCGCCAGGGTCGTTCGACAAAGCCTTTGACTGCTTTGACTCAGCGCTCTCGAATCCATCCGGACCGGTCTTCATGTTTCCCCCCGCCTGGGATTAATATGTGAACCTTTAATTTATTATGTTGGATAGGTTAACACCATTTACGAGAAATTACAATAACAATGTCATTTCG
>JAZDKD010000114.1:0-3595 GCA_043803345.1 Pseudomonadota bacterium | reverse complement strand
GGGCTGAAAAAAGGAAGGGACATTTATCAAATGGTTAAGGATTTGAGCGTCTTGGAATACCTGAAGAATCCTGTAAAATACGTTGACTTGTTCAGCATGCTATTCAAGCTCTAAGTCTTCTATTCTAATTCTTCTGACGTTTTTTATTTCAACTCCTCCACTGGTTGCGTTCAATATTGATATTCTTGTTTTTCCAGCCAGTTCTTCCAGCAGTGTTCTGCCCACCTCCAGCTTCCTGATTCTCAATTCCTTGTTTTTTCTCTTACCGGAATACTTCCCAATTTTATTGCCAAAATCCATGCCGAACAAAACAATCTTCTTAGGCTTGAATTTCACTGCAAGGTAAACAGCTCTGTTGCCGTCTGTGAAACCGCCAAAGTTCCTGATTTTTCTTGTTGGCTTCACCTGCGTAGTGCCCAATTTCTTTCCCTGGAGTTTGGGCAAAATCTTGTTTAATTTTTGGATGTTGTCGCCGTGGGCGTGGATTACCATGATGCAGCCTTTTTTGCTGGCTTCCATCAAGGCTTTTTTGTTGCCGTCCAAGTCGGTAACACAAATGTTAGGCACTACCTTTTTTTCCAAAAGAGCCTTCACCGCCCCGTCAGCCGCAATCAAAACAGTATCCTCCAGCAAACCTCTTTCACACAACCTTTCAACATCTCTCTCCAACGAAGGACCGCAGCCAAAAATGAAAACAATCTTGTCCCCAACCAATTCTCCGATAATGCGGTAATCTCCATCCTCAACCAAGCTGTCGAGAACGTCTCTGGCTTTTTCGTCACTCCCAAAGTTCAAGTCCAGCTTTCCCTTGATTTCAGCGTATTTTTTCCTTGAAAGCATCATATCTACTTAAGATGGCTTCTAAAAAAGACCAGCGTCTGATGGTCGATAACATGGTTTTGGGCAAAATCATCGAGTACGCCAGTCCAAGCATGAGTGACATAATACTGGAGGTTGGCGCCGGCAACGGCCATCTTACAATGGAGCTGGCTGAAAAAGCTGGAAAGGTTTTTGCAGTCGAAAGAGACCGTGAACTTTGCGCTACTCTCCGGGAGAGGGTTAAGGGCTGCAAGAATGTTCAGGTTATCGAAGGCGACGCCCTGAAGGTAAAGCTTCCAGAGTGCAACAAGATTGTCTCAAACCTGCCTTACAGCATCTCAAAGAAAATAACAATCAGATTTCTTGAGCATGGTTTCAAAGAGGCGTTCCTCCTCTACCAGCAGGAGTTCGCGGAAAAGCTCACCGCAAACCCTGGAGTAAATAACTACCGCTTCATCACCGCCTTGACACAGTCCACCTGTGAAATCCAGCTGCTGATGAAAATCCCTCCAACAGCATTCCAGCCGCAGCCGAAAGTCTCGAGCATGCTCGTCAAGCTAACTCAGAAGACAATTCCCGAGAAAGGATACGTCAACTTCCTCCAGGAGTTGTTCAACCACAAAAACAAAAACCTGAAGAACATTCTTGGCGAAAAGACGCCAACTTCACTGAGTGATAAAAAACCAGTGGACATGCGTCCGGAAGAGCTTAGATTGCTTTACTCAGAATTCACATCATAATTACATTACCATATTTATAGACCATTAGGCTCATATTATATGTAATTGGGTGGTGTTTTTGGCTAAGAAGGGTACTAAAATTCTTAAGGAAGGGTTTGCCAGGATGGTGAAGGGCGGCGTTATAATGGACGTCACCAACGCCGAACAGGCTAAGATTGCTGAGGAAGCTGGGGCTGTTGCCGTAATGGCTTTGGAGCGCGTTCCGGCTGACATCCGGGCTGCGGGCGGCGTTGCTCGCATGGCAGACCCGCTGAAGATACAAGAGATTATGGATACGGTCACCATCCCCGTGATGGCTAAAGTCAGGATTGGCCATTTCGTCGAGGCCCAGATTCTTGAATCCCTCGGGGTTGACATGATTGACGAAAGCGAGGTATTAACTCCGGCTGACGAAAAGCATCACATCGACAAGAAGAAGTTCAAGATTCCTTTCGTTTGCGGCGCCCGGGATTTGGGGGAAGCCTTGAGGCGCATCAGCGAAGGCGCGGCGATGATTAGGACTAAAGGCGAAGCAGGCACTGGAAACATTGTTGAAGCGGTAAGGCACATGCGCGCTGTAATGGACGAGATAAGAAAGATTCAGAATATGAACGAGGATGAGTTGTACAATGAGGCGAAGCACATTCAGGCTCCGATTGAACTCGTTCGCGAGGTCAAGACGCTGGGCAGGCTGCCTGTAGTCAACTTTGCCGCAGGCGGGATTGCGACTCCGGCTGACGCAGCCTTGATGATACAGTTGGGCGCTGACGGAAATTTCGTCGGCAGCGGAATATTCAAGAGCGACGACCCATTGCCCAGAGCAAAGGCGATAGTGATTGCGACAGCCAACTTTGACAAGCCTGACATTCTTGCGAAAGTTTCCAAGGGCCTTTCTGGGGCTATGAAGGGTTTGGACATGAAGGAATTGACTGTTAAACTTCAGGAGAGGGGGTGGTGATGGAAACCTGTGAACCCAGGTCAATTGAGGGTATTCTCGTCAGGGATTTGATGTCCACTGAAGTGATAAAAGTAAGGCCTGGAGACACTGTCGTCGCTGTCGGAAACATTCTTTCCGAGAGGAGAATCAGCGGCGCTGTGGTCGTTGAAAATGAAAAAGTGGTTGGAGTAATAAGCAAGGAAAGCTTTGTCACAGGAGTCAAATACATGGGCATTAATTCGATTGATTCTTTCAAAGTCAAAGATTTTATGGTTCGCACATACGATAGCGCTAAAGCCGATGAATCGTTGAACGACGTTATTGAGCGCATAAACATTTCTCCCAAGAGGGTTGACCGCGTCCTGGTTTTCGACGGCGGAAGTCTGGTTGGCATATTGACTAGAAGCGACATAGCCAAAGTCTTCTCAGAGCACGCTAAAGGCTGCTACCGGGTGAGGGACTTGATGCAGGTGAACCCGGTTGTCGTCAACGACTACACGTCAATCAAGGAAATCATAGAGGAAATAACGATAGCAAGGGACAAGAGGGTTATCGTGATGGCTGGGGAGAAGGTTCTTGGCGTGATAACCGTCTTGGACTTGAGTCTAGCATTGTTTGAAAAGCTTAAGGAGAACAAAGACAAGAACGCAATCGATTTAATACAATTGGACGACATCATAACCCTTGAGCCGATAATCATCTCTGAAAAAGCCGATGCAGCCGAGGCGGCTGGAATAATGGTTGAAAACAGAATTGGCGGGCTTCCAGTCTACGACCAAAAACTGGAAGGCGTGATAACGAAGACCGACATAGTCAAAGGCTACAAAATATTCAAAGACGCGAAAAAAAGAAAGAAGTAAATATTTTGACAGATGGTTTTTTTTAGGTTTCTTTATCAGAAGTTGATTAAGCTTCTTTGTGTGTCGAATACTTCTAGAAGCTAAACCCAAAATAAATTGAGAAGTATAAATTTTAACATACCTTTTATACCCTTGTTTTTAAGTGCAATAATCCCATCTCACTATGAGGAGGTGCGTTTTAGGACCTTAAGAGTGTCGTAGTATGTGATACGACAGTTATTCTTATCCTAAAATGCCGAGATAAATATAAAATGAAAAAC
>JAZDKD010000113.1:0-3950 GCA_043803345.1 Pseudomonadota bacterium | reverse complement strand
ATCAGGAGCGTGACGCAAGTTACGCCAGATTTTAGGAATATTTCTCAAAGCATGAAATGATACTCTATAACTCCCCGCCAGCTACTCAAGAAAACTGGAGGCAAAGACCTCTATTAAATCCCGAGCGATATGATTTGGGCTCAAAGAAAAAACGCTTGATTGCCAGCCGGGGGTTGAGGTAGTAGAGGGGGACAATTTCTTCAAAGTTTTAAATTGAGGCAGGTTTTGTAGTTCCCCTGTTTTTGTTTGTTCTGGAAGGACATGGTCACGAAAAACGGGTTATTTGTATTTGTGTGCCTCACAGTCGTCTTTACCGTTCCAGCAGTCACTTGCGCCGACTCTGGAGCCTTAGGATTGCCAGGTTTACCATCTCACTTCGGGGACTCACTTAATAGCGGAAACACCGTTGGTTGCTGCGGGATTGGAAGTCCAACGGTGTATTTCGGTTTGGGCGTCCCTGAGAGTAATGGTGACAGCACCTCATTGGACGCAAACAACGCAGGGATTCGAAATCTGCTTGCGGCTACCGGTAGAGTAAAGAATGCCAATAGAGGTTTCTGGTTGGGAACCGCCATTCCTGTTTGTCTTGGTCACAATGTTTCTATTTTAGGAACAGCCTGGTATCTGTTTCCAGGCGCTAGCGAAGCTAATCACCAAGGGACCTTTAGCACTCCAAGTGGCACAGTTAGTCTCGATTGGAGTTCAATGGTTAATCACTGGTTTGTTGACGGGGCGATCGTTTATGGAGAATGCCATTTTTCAACTTTGCTCGGGGCTCGATATGACTACGATTCTGAGGAACGATATTCGCCAGATCCTTATGTTTCTTATAACGGAAACGAAAGAGCCGACACCACATTCAAGAGCTTTATTCCGTTCATTGGCTTGCAAAGCATTTACTCCAATGCATCTCAAAGGTTGAATTTCAGAATTTTGGGTGCCCCAGTGGTGTTGGGAACGGTCACAATTGGATCGACCACAAACGGTTCTCGATCTGTCTATGACAATGTGTCTTACTCAAGTGGCTACTTCGTCGATTTTTTTGCAGAGTACTCCCTGAAGTTATCCGCCGCATCTCATGCTGGTTTATTTGGAAGGTGGAATTTGACGCGTGCCACATCTACTGGGCCTTATACCAATCATGCGGCGAATGGAATCATTACAATCGACAATTACGATTTATCTCGGAACCAACATACATGGACAATTGGAGGGTCGCTCACATTCAACTTCGGTTTCCCTTTTTGAGTCCTCGGTTTTCCTGCCTAAGAGATCTACGTCGTGATCAAAGATAAAAACGGCGCCTGCAAAGTTGGAGTTATCAGGGGGAATCGATGACAAAAAAACGGTTGATTCTCAGGCGTGAGTTGAGGTAGTAGACACACTCCGATTGCAAATACTTTACGGGCGACCGTTAACAACAAAGCAACAAGCATCTAATATAACTGGGAGTTACAGTGAAAGGCACAGCCAAGAAAATTGACTTGAGCGATTTGACCATGGCCGAAAAGAGAGTGATTGAACTATGTTTGAGTGACAAATGCGTTCATGATTTTGAAACCTGTCCCTGCGATAACCGCAAGGGTTCATCGAAATATTGTGACAATTTCAACCGGATGGTTAAGGTTTACGGGAATATCAGTCAGCCGGGTCTGTTTGTTTAGGCGTGAGCGCCGGAAAACCATTCAGAATCTCCGGTTCCTGATTTCACAGGTTTAGATGGTCTTGACGGACGAGAGCAAAGGTTTTTACCTGAACCCCATGCGAACGAACCAAAGCGTTGAACAGCAAATATACTTCCATCTTGCACCTGTCCGTAACACCCATAAGATTACCTCCACAACCATGCGGTCATCAGATCAAGGACGACATTTCTTGCGAGGAATCTCCACACTCGGTGACAAGGGAAGTATTTTCTCCCACTGCGAGCCAGTTAACAGTTCTCTGAGAGAATAAACAAACCCGGTGACAACAATATTATCACTCATCCGCTATCAATCCCGATTGAGCGAATTGTTCATAAACAATTTATCTTTGCCTGTCACAAAACGGCGTCACATGTGCAGGCTTGTCTCTATATTTTTCAATCCCTTTTGTGGAACACCATAGCCAAGGCCATATACGGCTTCATTGATCTTGTCCGCAGTTCAGGCATCGCGCAGATGAATTTCTACGATATTCAATCAAGCGGATTGAATGCGGTCTCGTCGCAGAGCTTAATGCTCCAAAGCCCTATTGTCAGCCAAATGACCATATAAAAGGCAGGACCCAACTGCCAAGCCTGGCTCTTTAGCATCCACTCGGCAACCATTGGAGCTGTTCCAGCAAACAGGCCCATAGCCAAGCTGTAGGAAACCGAGAAGACAGTACAGCGAACTTCTTTGGGTAGCATTTCGCTTATCATTACACCCTGTAGTCCAAAGACAATCCCCATGGGCGCTGCCATAGCAAGCTGACCGAGCAGGAACGCCAGAGTCGGTCCCATGTACGGCCCCCCAGGCCAGGGCCTAAACGTGACACACAGACAAAACGCTGGAATGGCAAGGATCACCATAATGAGGTACGTAATAATGGAAATTCGCTTCCTGCCAAAATTGTCTGACAGCCAACCTCCGAGCACTGTTCCAGGGATCGTTACAGCTAGTCCAATCGTGTTCATCTGTTCAACATGCGACGCCCCGGCCTCCGTGGCTAAATGCAGAACAAAAACGAATAAAAGGTACAGCACGACGTTGGCTCCCGTTACGATGCCTATCGCGTGAACCAGTTTACGCCAATAAGTCTTCAACACGGTAAAAGCGTTTGTTTTTGGTTCGGTGAACGATTCATCCCTGAACATGGTTTCAGGAATCTTTGTTCTTATTGCGATTCCAAAGATCATGACCATCAATCCCATCAGGAATGGGATACGCCAAGCCCACTGGGAAAACGCCTGCTGGCCACAAATAGAACTCACTACCCAGACGGACATGCTCGCAAGAAGTATACCCATCATGGTTCCAGTCGTAGCCAGACTACTCAATAAGCCTCGATGTCCGTGAGGAGACACTTCAGTAGCGTACGCCACAGAACCTGTGTACTCACCGCCAACAGAGAACCCTTGCGCTAGGCGCATCAAGACGAGTAGGACAGGCGCAAAGTTCCCGATACTCTGATATGTGGGCATGATTCCGATGGCGCAACTTGAAAATCCGAGGATGGTAATCGAAATAACCAACATGGTCTTGCGCCCAAATCGGTCCCCCGTCCACCCCAGAACCACGGCTCCTATTGGTCGTGCGAGATATCCGATGGCAAAAACAGCGAACGCTGCAATGGTCGACGCAACCGGGTCGTGAGAGGGGAAAAATAACGGGCCAATGTACGGGGCCACATAGCCATATAAGGCAAAATCATACCATTCCAGAATGTTGCCTACCGTGCTGGCGGTGATAGCCTGTTTCAGCGAGCCTTGCCAGTGCTTTGATAAAGATGGAGCACTCATGGATCGGCTCTGGCTGCTGTATTCCGGTTTCAACATCTCAAACGCCCTGACACCATCAAACAGAGATCTTTTAAGTTACTAAACTGCCTGGGTCTGCGTTCCTAGAATAAATTGAACATTATCAAGCACTATCAGTCTCGCCAATGAGCCCAGCGCCTTTTTCAGACCCCAACCATTCTTCGCCGCCAACTGGAATGTCTCGACATTTTTGGTTCGGAGGAGTTGATCAGATAACCTGGTAGTCTTCATATCCGCTCAATAGTTGAAACTGATTAGTAGAAATCGATAGTCTGTCCAAATCACAAGGAGCAAACCCGTATTCAAGCCAGCGCTTTGATTTCTTTTCCATATTAGGAGGTCAATTAATGGAGGTCAAACGGTACTCTAGTATTACTCAACGGGAAAATCAAAATACCTTTTCGGAAATGGCTTATTTTTTAGAGTGAAATGCCACCACTCTTTTGCA
>JAZDKD010000112.1:0-3383 GCA_043803345.1 Pseudomonadota bacterium | reverse complement strand
CGCCACTTCTCCAGTTCTGTGTCCAGGAGTGCAGCGGCATGACTGACCTGGGTCGAAGACATGGCCACCCCGCACAACTTCTCGGTGACCGCCTTCACCTTGCGGGTGGAGACACCCTGGACGTACATCTCCGCCAGTGCCAGCAGCAGGGCCCGTTCACTCCGCAGACCCTTCTCCAGTGCTTCCGGGTAGAACCCGCCTTCACGCACCTGCGGGATCGAGAAGGTGATGTTGCCTACCCGGGTGTGGACCGTCTTCGGCTTGTAGCCGTTGGCATGCCCCTGACGTTCTTCGGTATGCTGGTAAGGTTCTGCTTTCAGGTACTGCTGCCGTTCCGACTGCATCGCTGTATTGATGACCACTTGGATCAGTTCCGGCAGAATGTCTAAACCTTGCTTGCTCACCCGTGCCATAAGTTCAGCGGGTAAGGTAAAATCTTCTCGGTAGGTCATGGTGTCTCTCCTTGTTGGTTTAGTCACCGTGAGGATAACACCTGACCTACTCTTTCGTTGAAATTACAGAAAATAGTTTACACTACTAATCCCGATTGGGAATGGCATTGGTATAGTTACTGGAAAGCAGAATGAGGTTGGTTTGATGCAGGGGTTCTTGACTTTGCCATTTGTGAGTGAACAAGTACCTACTCCTTTCATATGGGGTTACTTTGATATAATTGGATATTGTATTCTGAACGATAAAGTTACATTCTATGATACTAGAGATGGTATTATATTGACTTATGATGGTGGGCAACATGACATGGGCACAGATTGGAGGAGAGTTGCTATGGGTGAACATATAGCTGGAGTTGAGGACTCACATACGGGGTTAGATATAGCTCTTCCACTAGGCACAATACTTGTTTCTGCTATACCTACCTCTACAGTTTTGGCTCTTGTTGGTCCACCAACCGAAGCGGAGTTAAGAACGTATCTCTGGTTTGAAAATCCAAGTAATCCAAACAATCATTATATGACTGCGTAGATTCAAGTAACAAGTGCAACTTTGAAGGCAGTCAAAAGAGGTAAGCTGAGGTAGCATAGAACTCTTTAGACGGCCAAGTCAAAGGAGCGCTATGAGGACCTACAAACAGCTTACCTCGGAACAACGATACCAGATTTCTGCACTTAAGAGAATAGGACATAGTCGGGCAGAAATAGCCAACGAGCTTGAAGTACATCGTTCCACAATTGGTAGAGAACTGGAGCGGAATACAGGTGAGCGGGGCTATCGTCCAAAGCAGGCGGATGAAAAAGCCTGCGAAAGACGAGTGAATTCTGCGCACAAGAAACGGATTTCGGCACAGATTTGGGAAGTGGTAGAGGAGAAATTGTGTCAAGACTGGAGTCCAGAACGAGTATCCGGATGGTTGAATAAGCATCGAGAGGTGCAGATCAGTCACGAATGGATCTATCAGCATATCCTGGCCGATCAGCAAGATGGTGGAAACCTGTACACTCATCTACGCTGCCAGAAAAAACGTCGCAAACGCTATGGAAAGCACGATTGCCGTGGGAAAATACCCAATCGGGTCAGTATTGAAGCGCGTCCAGCAATTGTGGAACAGCGTGAACGGCTGGGAGACTGGGAAATCGACACTATGATCGGTAAAGGTCATCGTGGTGCACTGGTCAGTCTGGTTGAGCGCACGTCACGCTTTACCTTGTTGCAGCCAGTAGATCAATGCCTGGCAGACCTGGTTTCTCGAGCGACCATCTCGTTATTGAGGCCGTACATAGATAAGGTCCACACTATCACCGGAGACAATGGTAAAGAGTTCACCAATCATGCCCAGATTGCAGAGGCCCTGAAAGCAGCTTTTTACTTTGCCCATCCATACTCCGCCTGGGAGCGCGGCACAAACGAAAACACGAACGGATTGGTTCGACAGTATTTTCCGAAAAACACTAAGTTCTCGTTTGCCACTTTCAAAGAAGTTCTTTCCGTCACCGATAAGCTCAACCACCGTCCAAGAAAATGCCTTGACTTCCTAACTCCGTTTGAGGTATTCTTGAAACCATCTGTTGCACTTCAGACTTGAATCCAAGCTGCATTTGGACATCAAAATAATCAATTAGTTAATATTGATCAAAAAGTATATCGTGGACAAATAATAGGTATTTCTGGAAACAGTGGCAATGATGCACCACCTCTTATTCAGCAAGTGCATTTTGACCTTGAAGAGAGGATTCCAGAAGGATGGTATTACATAGATCCATTTAGAACTATAATTACTCTAAACCCGATACCAGATAATTATTGGGGTAGTCCGGTGAGTTGGTGGACTAGTGACAATAATCCACAATTTCCACGGATAGATTCAGCGAACAAATAAAAGCCAAGTTTAATTTCCCCTCTCGGCGGTGGTCTTCGCGAAGCACCCCCAGAGGTGGCTGACCTCGCCGAGTTTTTGACCACAGGTCTCCGAATGGTTGCAATGAGACCGTCGGTCAACGTGGTGTCGTGCTCAGGTCCCCAGCGGGGATGCTGCGCGAAAACCGCGATCCAGCAGTTTGCGAAGTTGTGCCTGATTTTTTCTAAGAAACGGTATAATTGATTCTGGAGGCATCTATGTTTAAACGTTTTACTGCGATTATTGAAAAAGACCCCGAAACCAATTATTACGTTGGATATATCCCCGGTTTCCCAGGGGCGCATTCCCAGGCCGAGAGCCTGGATGAACTTCACGAAAACCTGCGCGAAGTGATCGAGATGCTTCTCGAAGATGGCGAGCCAAAGTTCGAAACAGAATTTGTCGGTATACAGGAAGTGGTTCTGGCCTGAGTATGGGGAAGCCGCCTGTATTGAAACCGCGTGAGGTTTCAGCCATTTTGGAGAATCTTGGCTTTGTTTTAGTACGCCAACGCGGGTCACACTGTCAGTACCGGCACCCTGACGGTCGCTGTACCACAGTCCCGTTTCATCGAGGCCGCGATATTTCACCGATTTTGCTGCGCCAGATCGCGAAGGATATTGGTCTTACGACGGATGAATTTTTAAAATTTCGTTAGCAGATTTTCCCAAAGCATTCAACGAAAGTCCCCGGCGTTATAAAAAGCCGGAAACTTGCTTGTTTGGCAAGGATCGTCACATACCTGGGACAGGGATGCGCGCAAGCCGCGTCGCGGCGTGGAATTAATAAGCCCGTGCGAAGTACACCTTCCGCCTGGATTCTTTCTCGCACACAATACATTTGCCATGGCCTTCTTCCTGTCCCAGCGGGATGCAGCGGGTGGAGGCTTTGGTGTCTTCCTTCACCTTTGCCTCGCATTCCTTATCGCCACACCACCACGAGAAAGCCCAACCATTGGCAACGAATTCTTGTAACTCGCCGTAATCTTTCGGATCGTGGATGTGACTGTCGCGGAAGGCGGTGGCACGCG
>JAZDKD010000111.1:0-2043 GCA_043803345.1 Pseudomonadota bacterium | reverse complement strand
AAATCTGTAAGGATTGAGCTTAAAGGCATAGTTTGGTTTGCGTGTTCTATTTTTTTTCTAATTTGCCTGGCTTCCTATGATCCCAAGGATTGTTCTTTCAATGTGGTCACAGCCAAACCGGAAACTCATAATTTGTGCGGTTTAATAGGTTCACATATTGCTGACGCTCTTGTTCAACTTGTTGGGGTGTGTTCCCTGGCCATTCCCATATTTTTCTTTTTTATGGGTGTACGTTGTTTCAGCCAATTGAATGATAGGTCTCGGAGTTTTTGGGATTATTTGAGTTTCGTGATTTTGATTTTGGGGCTTTGTTCAATGTTTGATCGTTTTTCAAACCTGAACGTCTTGAATCTTTCTCCCGCTCAACCGGGGGGCGCTGTGGGCAGTTTGGTCGGTTCGGTATTAGTAAAGTTTTTCGGACGCGCTGGAAGTCTTGTGATTAGTTTAACTATTCTTTTGATTTGTGCTTTGGAATTATCAAAAGGTTCATTATTGAAATTGATCAAGCTATGTTTCCCATCGGCAAAGAGTCTCGATTTTGCAAATTTATGTTTAAAAAATAGGCTCAGTTCTCTCGTCAGCCTGGTATTTGAAAAAATGAGAACTTCGATCAATGTGAGAAGAATAGAAAAATCCAACACAATTGTTACGTTTCCTGCTGTAGAGAACAACCTTTCGTCGGATCATCCTGTGGCGGATCCACTCGAGAGAGATAATTTAGGTATTTATGGTTGGGAGCGACTTTCTTTCTTGCCCGATGATGAAATTATTGTTCCATTTGAACAACGAGCATCTGAAACACCTCCAGGAATCGCTGATGAAAATTCAGTGAGTTGTGATGACAACCAGAACCCTGGAAGAAGTGACTGCTCATGTATTCCATGGAAATCCATCGATTTATCAAGCTCTTGTCCTATCTCGAAGAACGAAGACTGCAGACAAGCTTTTTCTATTAATAATCCGGAAAATTTTGTTGATTATTCAGCTGAGGGTTCAAGTGAACCGGATGAGCCATACAACAGATCAATCAAAGTTACCAAGAGAGCTGACGCTGAAATTTTACCCGCTCAGGGAAACGAATCTTTTGATTCGCCGGAATCGGATTATCGACTTCCGCCGATTGATCTCCTGGATATTCCGGAGATTTCGAAAAGACTGGTTGACGAAAAATTATTAGAAACCAACGCCTCAATATTAGAACAAAAGTTGGGAGATTTGGGTATCAAGGGACAAGTCGTCGAAATTCATCCAGGTCCAGTTATCACAATGTATGAAATCACGCTGGCGCCTGGGATTCCGCTTCGACGAGTTCTCAATACAGCCGATGATCTCGCCATGGCATTGAAGTCGGGCTCTACACGAGTGGTGGCTCCTATTCCCGGAAAAGATACCGTTGGGATAGAAGTGCCTAATTTGTACAGAGAAATTGTCTATTTCAGGGAAATTATCGAATCAAAAGCTTATAAAGCTATCGCTTCACCTCTGAAAATGGCGCTGGGAAAATGTATAGACGGGGAACCTTTTGCGACAAGTCTTGCAAGAATGCCTCATCTCTTGATCGCTGGAGCGACGGGAACTGGAAAATCAGTTGGTTTAAACAGTCTGATCTGTTCGTGGTTGATGAGTTATTCACCTGATGAAGTTAACTTTATAATGGTTGATCCAAAGAAACTTGAGCTTTCGTATTATCAGGATATTCCACACCTGATATATCCGGTTGTGACTGATCCGGACAAGGTTCCAAAGGTCTTGAATTGGGCGATCAGGGAGATGGAACGGCGTTATGATTTGTTGAGTCAAGCGGGGGCAAAAAATATTGAGGGGTATAACCAGCAAATCACGACACGCGCTTTGACCACTTCAGAAGAGGAAAATAGTCCTAAAAAACTTCCGTATCTTATTATTATTGTTGATGAACTTGCAGAATTAATGATGGTCGCCGCCAAGGATATTGAAATATCGATTGCAAGACTTGCCCAAATGGCCAGAGCTGCCGGCATTCACTTGATCCTAGCCACTCAACGCCCGTCAGTGGACGTTATT
>JAZDKD010000110.1:0-19593 GCA_043803345.1 Pseudomonadota bacterium | reverse complement strand
AAAGCCGGCGCCAAAAAGAAGTGACCCATTTTGGATGGCCCTCGTTCCATGGGTCGGTCTAAACAAACCCTTGATAGAGTAAAGGGATCCTCGGTTCTTGAAATGTTTCACGCATATTAGCGGAAGGCCAGATATCGAAATGAGTGAAACAGCGGTTTCCGAGGCATTCTTTTTTACTCCTTCCGAACACGAATTAATTTGTCGTTTATGACCTTCTATCGCCTTAAATACTGTTGATTCTATCTGGTGAGCAGGTACGTCAATTATGGATCGATAATGGCGCCCAATTCTTATGTGGAAACCATCTTGGCTACGCTGACATGAATACCCACTATTTGAAACACTGTC
Source organism: Pseudomonadota bacterium (assembly GCA_043803345.1). Taxonomy (GTDB): domain Bacteria; phylum Desulfobacterota; class Desulfomonilia; order Desulfomonilales; family Desulfomonilaceae; genus CAJBEZ01. The sequence goes on along the minus strand of JAZDKD010000110.1, from coordinate 19,245 downwards.
AGGCATCTCAAGAACTTGGCCAAAATTTTTTCACTATATTAAACAATCTGTAACGCAAGTAATATCTCCAGGCCCGAGGTCGCATGGGGGTCCTATTAACAGCGCTGTAAAACCATTGCAAGGCATTGTCCAAATCTCCGAGCCGCACATATGCCCTACCAAACGAAATATCATGATCAGACAACGTTTTCAGATACATATCTTTAGGAATACGGCTCGGATCGTAATTGTTCAACAGTATATCATACGTGTCCGACCTTACCCCTATACGATTGTGACTGGTATTGGAATCATAGAATCTTATAAACACAAGTGGAGTATTATAAAAACCAATTGGGAAATCTTTTGAAATCTTGAGCCATACGTCAAATTCATCTGCAAATCTGTACTTGGTAGGGAACCCCCCTATCTTTATCAGGGCATCCTTTCTGATCATAACGGAGGATGTGTGAATGAAGCTTTCCGAGTATACCTGAGAAAAAAGATCACCCTTTATCCATTTGTTTGCCTTACAGCGGCGCGCGCGTGAGCCGATACGAACGTGTCTGGCGGCAACCATCGCTATTTCATGATTTGACTTGATAAAGCCCACCTGGATCTGAAGCTTGTCCTGATCCCAGAGGTCGTCATGATCCAAAAAAGCCATCCATTGCCCTCGCCCCACAGACACTCCTTTATTACGAGACGCCGCAATGCCCGAGTTCGGCTGATCAACGCTGATGATGTCATGCTGGGATCGGAGCCACTCCGCGGTGCCATCGGTAGAACCGTCATTCACTACAATGATCTCATAATCACTGAAGGTTTGACGTCTGACAGATTCCAGCGTTTGTTTGAGCAACTCGACTCGATTATAGGTAGGTATGACAACGCTCACAAATGGATCATTTTTCTTCATAGGGTAACGCCATGACTTCCAGAGCCTTTCCGGCCACCATTAAGGGCGTGAGATTTCTCATACACGGGTGGCCTGGCGTCCGGCACTGATGCTCCCTGCATGGAGCGCAAGAGGCCTTGCCTTGAATGATAAACGTGTTCTTGCCAAAAGGCGCAGTCTCGCGTGCCACAGTGGGTCCAAAAATTGTCACCACTTTTGTTGCGGCGGCAGCCGCCAGATGGGCGCTTCCAGTGTCATTGGAAATAACCAGGTCGCTGAGATTCATGATTCCTAGTGATGACACAAGGTTTGACTTGGAAGCAAGATTAAACGCCTGCCCCTCCTTCATCTGGCCTATTATTTCGTTTATCAATTCTTTTTCCTCAACAGAGCCGAGGAAAATGATTTGTGATCTTGAATCCTGAATAATAATATCAGCCAGTTCAGCAAAATATTCGGCCGGCCATCTCTTGGCTTCGGAATTCACCGACCCAGGGCACAAACAAACTTTAGGGATTTGTAGATCTATTCCTTCAGAAACAAGAAGTTTTCGAGCCACTTCCAGTTGCTGTTGGCTCAGACCAATCGAACAATTTGGTTCACTTAAGTGTGAATATCGGCCCAATTTGAAAAAATTGTCGAGATGCTTGACTATTTCAAGGTAACAATACACCTGGTGGCGCTTTAAAACAGTCGGATTAAAGGGAACCTTGATATTGAGAAAAGGTCCTCGCAAATCTGTAGAAAAACCCTCCCTGAGCTTTATCCCTGCAATCCATGCAGTAAATGCCGACTCAAACGCATTTTGGAACAACACAGCCAAATCAAAATGACCTTGTTCCAGGCCACGCTTCATGAGAAATGATCTCTTAAACGCTCCCCCCTGATCTTTATCAAACGATATTATCTCATCTGGAATTCTGGTTAACTGGAGCAATGATTCAAGGCCTGAGGGAACCCAAAAAGCGATATGAGCCGATGGGAATATTCTCCTCAACGCTCGCATTGCTGGAATAGTCATGATCGTGTCACCGACCCAATTGACCCCGCGGACAACTATTCGGCCAGGCGTAGGTTGAACATTCCTAGCTCCCCGCATGGCGTATTTCCATAAATGTCATATATGAGCCCCTGCCCGGGCCTGCTCAAAAATTGTAAAATCCGATTCAGCGATCAAGTGTTACGGGAAGATCGTTAATTCTTTGAATCCAAGGGTATGGCCTCGTCAATTAACATGATCGGTATGTCGTCCTTGATTTCATATTTCAATCGACAGGCTTGACAGATTAGACCATCGGAGTTTTCCGTCAAAAGCAAGTCCCCTTTGCATTTAGGACAAACAAGTATCTCAAGAAGTTTTGGATTTACAGCCATAGGCCACCTCGTCTCATGTGGAAATTTTGCGCTTAACTAATGACACAATTTTCATTCACCGATTACAGCGATCAGCCATCTCAATACCGTGTACAATCTTGTCCAATATTCGTTTCTTCTATATAACGAGGAAGACAGAAGCGCAAGATTTCCCGATTAATTTGTTGATATTCCCCAGACCCGTCGAGGTTGATCATGTTGAAAAGTTTCGTTGGGGCGACTACCTATTTCATTGTTTTGCTGGTTATTATGTCGACTTTATCGCATTCTCCCGTTGCGCAAGCCGAAAAACAACATGGAAATGTATCCCATAAAAACGTGGCCACACCGAGTGATCAGATTGCCGTGATTCTTGGCCAAAAGTCAATCCAGGCGACAGTGGCCAACACTGATTCAACCCGGACCCAAGGGTTGCTCGGTTGGAGTCAAATTGGCTATGGCCAGGGAATGTTGCTAGATTTTATAAAGCCAGGATTGTTCGCAATACACATGCAAGGCATGAAATTTCCGATTGACGCATTGTGGATCGATTCTGGCGACGTTATTAAATTGATCTATGAGGACATTCAACCGGACTCAGGCGCAATATATCCATCGATGTTTCCAGTCAGATACTGTCTGGAGGTCCACGCGGGTTTTTGCAAGAAACATGGCGTCAAAGAGGGGCAGAAGGTAGTTTTTGGGAACTGACGCTGATTAACGTTTGAAAAGCTGAATTTGCAGGTGAACCCATGAAGTCTTTTATCCAGGCGCTGTGACTCCACAACCTTGTAGAAAAATATCAGGCGACAAATCTTCCCTTATACCTAATCGAGTAAGACAAAAATCGTAACGAACAGGATCTTCCGGCTCAATTCGTCTAAAGGCCTCAGTGACCTCCAGGGCCGCCTTTAGGTCAGACTGATTGCGAGATGTTAACTTCAGACTCCTGCTTATTCTCCCCATATGAACATCCATTGGTATGATCAGCTTAGATGGGCGCACATTGTCCCATCCCCCGGGATCCACGTCATCCTTGCGAACCATCCAACGTAGAAAAAGGTTTAATCTCTTGCACGCGCTTCCAGCCTTAGGTCTCGGCAACAGACTTCGCGGGCGGCTGTCAAAAACAGAAGATAATTGATGAACCAGGAACGAAAGCCCCTCAATAATATTGTCGTCTTTGTTGGAATATCCTTCGAGAAAACAAGCCTGGAGAGAACCGTAGTCCAAAATCACCCTTTTCATTCCCAGTATCAGTTTCCCGAGTTCCTCCCCGGTTGTAAAACGGTATTTGAAATCTTTGAATATTGCGTGGAGATTATTTTGTGTCGCTTCCGAAACAAATGAACGTGGAGGACCAATCTGCTCAAGGATTTTTTGAACCGTCTTTATTATCTGCCAAACACTACCATACGCGAAACATGAAGCTATCAGACCTACCAATTCGCGGTCATAAAGATCATCGTATTTGTACAGAAATTCCAATGGATCAGGATGCACAAACTCTCTTTTGTTGTAACAATTGTATAAATCACACAGATTGGTTTCATATGAAAAAATGGCTGTCAGTTCTGCGCTCCTTAGTTTTAACGATAAGTTAACGATAACCGTCTAATTCAACAATATTTTTTGAAACAACATTTCATAGTCGCCTGGAACCATCAGCCAATTCCTTAAGTCCTTCTCGATTGATGATCCTGATCTTGGGTCCCACCACTTTTATGTATCCCAGTTTGGCAAGCCTTCCAAGAATTCTGGAAAGTGTTTCGGGTATCGTTCCAAGCATGCCTGCCAATTGAGCTTTTCCAACATCTAGAGAAAGTTCTGTGGGATGTTGTCCTGTTTCGCTCAAGTAAACTAGGTACGCTGCTAACCTGCCCGGAACCTCTTTGAGAGAAAGATCCTCCACCAATGCCGTAAATCTACGGAGACGCCTGGATAGAACCCCAAGCATATTCATTGCCAGAGATGGATTCTTTTTTATTAAATCAAAAAACGCATTTCTAGGAAAGAATATGCAGACGCTGTCAACTAGCGCTTCAGCATGAGCCGGAAATTTTCGGCCTTCAAACACCGGCGCTTCCCCAAACGGTTCCCCAGAATCAAACACATGCAAAATTTGTTCTTTACCCTCGCTCGAAATTTTGAAAATCTTAACTCGCCCTTCTTTCACTACATAAAATCCATTACCGTCATCCCCTTCTGAAAAGATGGAATAACCTTTTTTGTACGACCGTTCCATGGCTATTGAAGCCAGATCCAACAACTGGTTTTCAGGGAGACCCTCGAAGAGAGGAATCTTTTGCAAGCAATTGACAGGATCCAACATGTTTTCCTCAGTTCCAGCTATTATGAGATTTTTGCCGATTATAACACGGAATATGGTTCAGGCCGTGTCATAGCCGTCATACAAGTTATTATTTGCATGGGAATTATTAATATCCCTCAGACAAACAGAATTATGGACGCATCCTAATCTAAGACGGCAAAGTCATGGCAAGCAATTCTCTCAGCATCTTGTATGCCGGCGCCGAAACCGATGTGAAACGAATTAGCGCTTCGCTGCCATTGTCTAGCGCAGTCACGGAAATGATCTTCCCGTAGATCTCGGCGTCTGATTCAGTTGACTCGCCCACCGTACAGAGCATCCTGACATCTTCCCACTTGGTTATTTCATCATCGAATATAACCTTTGCCGACATCAGGGATGCGTTAGTCATGACAGCGTTTTTACCAATATCTCTAAGAATTTTCTGATCCATCCCATACACCTTAAGCGAAACCCTTTCAGTCAGTGGGATCATCGTTTCATCCCTGTCTGGCAATCTGGCTTCGTGCGCCCCTAAAATTCCCCTCACGTCGTAGAGCTTCACCTTGCCAGGAACGCCCTTCATCTCGATATCCACAGCATCCCTTATGTCGAGTTTCTGAGCGAGCGACTCGTACGTGGCCTGGCTTATCAGAACCTGTCCTCCCACAGTGAAAGATTCCAACCGTCCGGTAAAGTTGACCTGAGATCCAACGGCCCCGTACTTGGCCCGTTTCTCCGATCCAATGTTCCCAACGATTACTTCCCCTGTATTGACGGCAATCCCCATCTCAAGATGAGGCAGCCCGTCGGCTTCATTCCGGGCATTTATCTCCGCCATAGCAATTTGCATCTTGAGCGCACAGGCAACCGCCAATTCAGGATGATTCTCCAGTGTCTCAGGGGCTCCGAAAAAGGCCAGTATGCCATCCCCGATTATCTCGTCGATTATGCCGTGATGATCCAAAATGATTTCCAGCATTTTACCCAAATAGCGATTAAGGAACGTGATTACGTCCTCCGGTTTCATGCTGGAAGTGAGAGCTGTGAATCCCCTTAGATCAGACATCATCATGGAGATCTTTCTGGTTTCACCTCCAAGTTTGAGCCCTTCTTTTGATTCAAGGAGCCGCTTGACAACTTCCTGGGTTAAGTAGCGCCCAAATGTGTCCTTTATGCGATCCCGGTCCTTGAGGCCTTCCGTCATAGCGGTAAAAGCCCGTGCCAGTTGCCCAACTTCATCGGTTGACCGTATGCTGGTCAGATCAATTTCAAGATCTCCTTGGCCTACTCTAACAGCTTCAACAGCCATTTTGCGCAGCGGGCGGCTAATCGACCGCGCTATCAGGACTGCCAGCGCCACGAGCAGAGCAATTCCCAAGACGGCCAGAATCGCTGTCTGATGATGCAGAGATTCAACCTTTGCAAACATCTCGCGTTTTGGCAAAACGGTACCCACTATCCACCCATGTGGATTGATACGCGTGAAAGCGAGAAAAGAGTCTATCCCGGTAACTGCTGATCCAATGTCCTCAAAGCCCTGTTCTTTAGAGAGCATCGTTTGGGCGATTTCCAGACCCCGGGGATGTTTGTACTGCTCAACAATGTCAAAAATCGACATCCTGCCGATACGTTCCGGAAATCTACTGGTGACAAGCGCCCCTTTGTTAGAAAGGACCAGGCAAAACCCGGATTCGTACACCCGCTGGGAATTGACCCGGTCATTTAGGGCGGCCAGAGAAATCTCCGCAGCGACTACAGCGACCATCTTCTCAGCAGAACCATCCGAGCGTCTTTTGAACATCGGACTGGAATAGGTGGTCATTACCACTCTCCCGCCTTCCTTGTCGAAGTAGGGATCGGTCCAGACCGGCTTTCCGAGTTCCCTGGAAATCCGGAACCAGTCTTTGGCAAAATAGTCATATGACTCCCTGTCGAGTTGTTTAAAAGCGATGTCGCCCTCTGACCAAAAGAAATAGGGAGCGTATTTTTCGATCTTGGAATTGAACTCGAAGGGCAAAAAGGCCACGGCAATTCCGTGTACTTTGTTGGTCTCTCTAACCATCCGCTGAATTCGATTTAAAAGGGTTTGCTCATCCCAATTAAAAATCTCCAGAGAAGAAGTCAAGTCATCAACGGCCTTAGCCACGATCATGAACTCCTGCTCTATGTCGTTACGCAAGGCTGCGGTCAGATTTATTGCGCTGGTTTCCGCTTCCTGGCGAATTAAATCACGGGATTTGGTGTAGCTCATTCCCAGAACGAACGCCAAGACTAAGCATGTGCCGCCGAGCACGAGGAGAGTGATTTTGAGCATTATGCTACTGCGGAGAAATGTCATGGTTTTAACCCCTTGAGTGACCCTGAGGCATTAGCGTAATCCATTTCGTTATCCATTCGTTGGACCTTCGGGCCAGATAACAGATTCAACATACTCTTAGCATCGTATTCCGTCATAGAAGTAACTTGTGATAGATTGAGATTTGTTATCTTAACCCTTATCATCAACTGCGAAAGTTTAGTCAAGTCAGACCAAGAAGACTGTAGACGCAAGGCGCTCATAAATGATTGGGAGTTTTTCAAATGCGCTGGAGCAAAAACGCGGAGGAAGCGATTTCCAAGGTACCGTTCTTTGTTAGAAGAAGGGTTCGAAGGAAGGTCGAAGAAGAAGCCGACAGACAAAGAGCCACTGAGGTCACGTTAGACCATGTGAGGACATGCCAGCAGAAGTTCCTTAAAAATATGGAAGACGAGATCAAAGGCTATCAGCTCGAAAACTGTTTCGGCTCGAGTGGTTGCCCCAACCGGATCCCGTCCACCACAGGTTTTCTTGATATGGTTGAGCAAATCTTGAAGAAAAAGGATTTGAAGCCATTCCTCAAAGAAGTTGTCAAAGGCCCACTTAAATTTCATCATGAATTCAGGGTTTCAATTTCGGACTGCCCCAACGCGTGTTCCCGGCCTCAGGTATGTGATCTCGGCATAGTTGCCGCAGCCATCCCGACTTTTACAGACTCCGAATGCAGTCATTGTGGAGCTTGTTCTGAAATTTGCATAGAGAACGCTATCACGCTGACTGATCATATGATCAGACCGGAATTTGACATGGATAAGTGCCTGTATTGCGGCAATTGCGTAAAAGCTTGTCCCACCGACTCACTCAAACGCGGCTTGGAAGGATATAGAATCATGATTGGTGGAAAGTTGGGCAGACACCCTCGACTGGCCACTGAAATCGGCGGGGTTTTGACTGAACAGAATACGCTGGTTGTTGTCGACAGCCTTCTGGACTTTTACATGAAAAAAAGTTTAAGAGGCGAGCGTTTTGGTGAAATCCTGGAAAGAGTAGGTTTCGGGGAACTTGAGCAGTCAATCCTTTGTCTTAAATTTTGAATTGAGTACCTTTAAGATTGCTTTTAAATAGAGCGCTCTTTTTCTCATAAACTTTAGACAAACAAAACCTCCAGAGTTTAAATGTTCTGCAGAGATCAAGAACTTCCCGGTGCTTCATTTTAGTTGGTTATATCAACTTTTGACGTCCATAAAATTCGTTACAGACAATTGCCCCTCTCCAAAAAAAAATGTTGGTCTTGACTTAAGTCAAGGTCTTTGTCCCTTTCAGGCCCCATATTGTAATCATAGAAAACAAGCTGTCGAAACCTATGTTACCCGGGTAAGCGGGAACTCAAAAGAACCAGGAGGATGAAATGGCTGAGAAAATGTTTTGTTATCAGTGTGAGCAATCGGCGGGCGGAACAGGTTGCACGAGAGCCGGCGTATGTGGCAAACAGCCAGAAACGGCTGCTCTGCAAGATCTTCTGATGCATTCGATCAAAGGACTCGCCCTTTTTGTGGTGGAAGCCAAAAAAATTGGCGCTATTGAAAGGGAAATTGGTGTTTTTATCAATGAGGCGCTGTTTTCGACTCTAACAAATGTTGATTTTGACGATGATAGATTCTTGCCTCTCATCAGGAAAGCCGTCGAATACAGGAATGAACTCAAAGAGAAGGTAAAGGCGGCGGGTGGAAAAACCGATTTCACTTACGACGCGGCGATATTCAAGCCTGCTACCGACAAGGCGGGAATGATCGAGCAGGGACTTTCCCGCGGATTTAAGGCGGATTCGGATGATCCCGACATCGTCTCACTGAAACACACATTGCTGTTTGGTCTAAGAGGAGTTGCGGCTTACGCGGACCACGCTCACCTTTTGGGTAAAGACAATGACGACATATACAAGTTTGTCGCCGAAGGTTTGGCTGCAACACTCAGCCATGACCTGAGCCTGAACGACTGGGTGGGCCTTGTGCTCAAGTGCGGAGAAATCAACCTGAAGGCTATGGAGATTCTCGACCAGGCGAACACCGAAGCTTATGGACATCCTGTCCCGACCAAGGTGCCGCTCGGACACAAGGCAGGCAAGGCTATACTTGTGTCGGGCCATGACCTGAAAGACCTGGATGACATTCTCAGGCAAAGTGAAGGAAAAGGAATTTACGTCTATACGCACGGAGAAATGCTTCCGACTCACGCATACCCGAGCCTGAAGAAATATCCTCACTTTTACGGCCACTACGGGACAGCCTGGCAGAACCAGAAGAAAGAATTTGATGAATTCCCAGGCGCCATACTCATGACGACAAATTGCATTCAGAAACCCGCTGATTCATACAAAGACAATATTTTTACTACCGGTCTGGTTGGTTGGCCCGGCGTAAAACACATAACGGACAAAAATTTTGCGCCGGTGATAAAAAGAGCGTTGGAACTCCCAGGGTTTGCCACTGATGGAAACGGCAAATCGGTGATGTGCGGCTTTGCCAGGAACGCCGTCATGTCGGTAGCGGATAAGGTCATAGATGCTGTCAAGAGTGGAGCTATAAAGCATTTCTTCCTGGTGGCGGGATGCGACGGCGCTAAACCCGGACGCAACTATTATACGGAGTTCGTCGAAAAAACGCCTAAAGACACTGTGGTACTGACTCTAGCCTGTGGAAAATTCCGTTTCTTTGACAAAGATCTTGGGGACATTGGCGGGATCCCCAGACTGTTGGATATTGGTCAGTGCAACGACGCTTATTCCGCCGTTCAAATTGCAGTAGCCCTTGCAGGCGCCTTCAAGTGCGGAGTCAACGACTTGCCGCTTTCCATGATACTCTCTTGGTATGAGCAGAAAGCCGTTGCAATACTGCTTACACTGTTCCACCTGGGGATAAAGGGTATTCGTCTTGGCCCGAGCCTGCCGGCTTTCATAACTCCAAACGTTCTGGACACACTGGTAAAAACCTTCGACATAAAACCTATAACCACCCCCGATGAGGACCTGAAAGCGATTCTAGGTTAATTACCAATTTCTTAGCCAGATTGAGGAAACCAAAAAAATTGATCTGGCTTTAACTCCTGGAATAATAGCAAACATCGATTAGTCGATGAACCTGAGCGGCGCATCGTATTTCTGCAGACCGTGCGCCGCACCTTATCAATTTACTCCTTCATTGGAAAGGAGAGCGAGAAATGAAATGCCCCGGTCAAGATCCCCGCTACTGGAAGTTTGACGCCATCTTCGACGCTGAATGCCCAAATTGTGGATCCAAGCTCGAATTTTTTAAAGATGAAACTCGTCGTAAATGCAAGAATTGCGGTGAGTACGTGCTTAATCCAAAAATGGATTTTGGCTGCGCAGCCCATTGTAAATTTGCCCGTCAATGTTTTGGAGACCTTCCGCCCGAGCTGATAAAGCAAAAGGAGGATCTCTTCAAAGACCGAGTCGCAATAGAGATGAAAATGCGGCTGAAAAATGATTTCAAACGAATAGGACACGCATCCAGAGTCGCTTCCATGGTCGAAAAGTTAATAGGATCTGAAAAATCCAAACCCGCAGTACTTTTTTCAGCCGCCTATCTCCACGATATGGAACCAGTTGATCAAACAGCGGAATCAGATCATAAGACAATTAGGAAAAGAGGCGCGTTGGTGGCGCGTGAGATACTTCAAAACCTTGACGCTCCTGATGAAATCACGGATGAAGTGTGCTCAATCATAGAAAATCTCGATGAACCTAATGGTCATCAGTCCAGAGATCTGGACTTAGTTCGTGACGCGCATCTGCTGGCCACCCTTCAGGAGAGGATGAAGAAAACAAACCTGGATATAAGCAGTCTATCCGAAATTATTAACAGTGATTTTGTCACCGATTCGGGCCAGCGTGTGGCTCAAGAATTGCTGCTCGGACAAATTCCCGGATCCTCAGCGGCGGCTAATTAAATGCGCTACGGCGGAAGAAGGATAACAAAATGAAAATCAAAAGAAATATAATTGAAATAGACGAAGAGCTTTGCAATGGGTGTGGTCAGTGTGTGACTGGTTGCGCCGAAGGAGCGCTTGATATAATCGACGGCAAAGCCAAGCTCGTTTCAGAAGTTTATTGTGATGGCCTGGGAGCCTGCATTGGCGAGTGCCCAACAGGGGCGCTGAAGATAATACAAAGAGAGGCTGAAGACTTTGACGAAGACGCTGTTGAAGAAAGATTGAAAACTCTAACAAGCGAAGAAATCAAAGAGACGCCCCACATGGCCTGCGGTTGTCCGTCGTCTCAAATTCAAACTTTTGCGCCACAAGAATCCTGTGATCAAGCCAACATACCAAATGCTCAAAACTCTATGGGGTCGAGTCTTTCACACTGGCCGGTCCAGTTGAAATTAGTGCCCCCCGCAGCGCCTTTTTTGAGAAACGCTGATTTGCTTGTGGCTGCGGACTGCACCGGTTTTGCGTATCCTGATTTGCATCGCCAATTACTCAAGGGTAGGATTTTGTTGATTGGTTGCCCAAAATTTGATGACACCCGAGAGTATGTTGAAAAGTTTGGAGAGATATTCAGGGTCGCGTCAATTAAAAGTGTTACAGTAGCGGTTATGGAGGTCCCTTGCTGCTCAAGTTTACCCGAAATAGTAAGAATGGGAATGAAATACGCAGGGAAGCAGATCCCCATGGAGAAAGTTGTAATCAGCAGTAGAGGCAAAATTCTGCGCAGAGAAGAACTGGCGGCTTGAATCTTCAGAATAAACCTCTGATCTTCTTTGATTGACGAAAAGAGAAAACCGCGCACTATTAATGTCCAGACTAAGGCGCTATTTTGCGATCACAAAGGCAACCCACCGATAACGTTATGACGGATTGCGCTCGCATCGAGTGACATGGAACTTTAAAATCTTCTTTCAAGGCCACCGTCATAACGCAACTCGACTTACTAGCCATTAAAAATCCGACCCTGCCACATTGGCAATCTCCACAAATAATATTCAGTCTATCCCATTTTTCTCTTGACCTTATTTCAATGTATTGGTAGCAGATTATCAATTATTAGATATATTATTCTAAGCAACTAATTATTAGGACTAAGTTTTTTGTAATATATCTGTAAAGTTCAGGCGATTACGCCAAAAAATCAATATGAGGCCATTAGAGAGGGCGAAACATGAAGATTCTTGTTGTCATTACTTCTATTCTGATTCTCAGCCTAGGATCCTTAGCGCTTGCTTCCGAACAGCCATCCCAACTGATGGACACAGTAACCATAGATAAGACCACTATCAACAAAGCCCTGAACAAATATGCGCTATCGACAAGGGACAGAATTCAAGGTGTTTGGACCACTCCTTTGAATTTAGTCACCGCTGACGCGTTAAAGGGCAAGGTAGCGGTGATGTATGAAATAGAGCGAGATGGATCTTTGTCACATGTCCGGCTTCTTCGTGGGTCCGGAAATTCCGAAATGGACAGATCTCTTCTCAACGCAATAAGATCCGCCGCTCCTTTCGCTTCATTTCCTGGGGACATTTCGGCAAAAAAAGTGCAGGTTAAAGCCAACTTTATAATTGCTGACCTCCCGACCGTTCCAGTATTGAAAGTTGAACACCGCACCGACGGTCAATCTCCACCAGAACCCAGTCAGGTTGCGCCTCAAAAGAAATATATCTGGGGGGTTCCCGCTGGAACCGCTTTAAGAAAGGATGTTTCCATACCCAGCTTAGAGAACCTCAGAGAAATCTCGGGAACGGTAATCGAACCACCTCATTCCAGAAAATTTGAGTGGGGGGATAAAAACGAAAAATAGGCTCCACTCTTCCGCCCAAAACGGATAAATAATGGGTGGCATGGCTGTTCACAAATTTGTTTGGAATAATTTTCAATCTTTAGGCCGCTTCTCCATAGACGCGGCTTTTGTTTTCTCTCTCACAAATTGTGATTATGGTTTTCCGGATTCGCTTCGATGTAAGTATCAGCGCCGGTAGAAAAACCAGGTCCCCGAAAAGTCCCAAGGTGATGGCGGAGCATCCCAGTAGGCCAAAGAAGACTACTGGACGGAACGGCGACACAGTAAGAGCGAGAAAACCGAGGATCACAACAACAGACCAGGATGCTATTTGCCGAGCCGTATATCGATAGGTTCGAAAAACATTCTCTTCCACTGACAAATTGGGATTGAGAGTTATTTCCCTCTTCAACTGTGTAAGATAATGGATAGAGTTATCGACGGCCAAACCAACCGCCACTGTCGCTGCAAACACTGTGACCATGTCCAAAGATATGCCGAACCAACCCATCAGTCCAAACACCGCCGCCACAGGAGGAATGTTTGGTATTAGGCAAATCAATCCCAGAATAAATGATCGCAACTGGATCATCATAAGTATCGTGATCAGTAAGGCCGCAATAAATATTGATTTAACCTGATCACGAATCAGCATATCGGTTTGCGAAGAGACCAGGACCAGATCGCCTGTGACTGTGGCTCTGACCTCAGGACCCATGATGCTATCCGCTGCCTCTTGCACTTGCGAAATTGTTTCACCAATCGGGTGATTTGGATCATTTTTGATCATGATTGATATTCTTGCCTTGTCGAAATTATCGCTGATATATTTTCCGGTGATGCGTTTTCCACCCTCGCTGAGAGACGTCATAAAAAGGAGCTGAGGTATAAGATTGGCGTCGGAATAAATGTCACTGGACGCCTGTGATTGACCTTTGGTAACGTGGTTCAGGTAAATCAGCACACTGGCGTACGAATCTGAGATCATGACGTCTGGGAGGCTTCTTATCTTTGCCTCCAGGTCACCGATTTTTTTCCAGACTTCAGCTTTCTTGAACGCGCCTGGCTCTGATTCCAGAAATAGCTCCAATGCTTGAGCGGGTGAAAGATTTTTCTGAACGAATCGTATGTCTTGAATGGTCTTTGTAGATTCATCCAGCATCCTGAAAATCTGGGCGTCACTTTCGATTCTTGGCGACCCTGCAAGCAGGAAAACGGTGAGCCCCACAGCAAAAACAACTATTACTTTGGATCTTTTTGAAATAAACCATTCAATATTCTTGAGAAATCTCTCCAGCCAGTCGATAAGTACGTCACTCGATTCTGACTGGTTCAAGGTTTTCATCACCGAGAAGAAGGCCGGCGTCAGGATGATTGCCAAACCGTAAGCTATCAGCACCCCTAGAGACATTATGAACCCTAATTCTCTAACCATGGGAACAGAACTTATCATGAGAGTTCCAAATCCAACCGACGTCGTGGCCACGCAGATGAAGCAGGGTCGGGCAAGCCATCTGACAGATTTTTTCAATGCTTTTATTTTATCTTGGGTAATCTTGTGAAATTGGTGATACCGCACCACCATGTGAATAACTATCTCAATCGTGGTTATCGGAACAAACCCGAAAGCAAGGGCAGTGGTTGCGTTCAACGGAATATCCATGACCACCATTAACCCAAGAACCCACAGAACACATAACCCCAATATGAAATTAGTAACCAGCGTGACTCGAAAACTCTTGAAAATGTAAATGGAAACTACTGTTCCTATGAGCATGCAAAGGGTTCCAAATACAACTCCCGTCTGCATGCTATATCTGACTATGGCTTTTCGGATGAAGGGGGGGCCGACAATTCTGAATTCCTGAGCTGTGTCATTTCCTTTGAGTCCCTGTTCAACTACCTCAACCACTTTTTTGTAAACAGAATCGTCATACTTGTGTTGATCTTCAACTTTTACCGCGATACCAACAGTCTGGAAATCAGAAGACACTAGAAGGTTCATCATGGGTAACGACTGGCGCAGTCTCTCAAGAGAATTTGGGTCAACAGAACTTGATTTCCCTTTTTCTCGATCAAATAAGGGAAGATTTCCGAATGATCCATGACGTTCCTGAAAAATACGAAGATTTGAGAGACTCACAACCTCTGAGATACCTTCAATCGGTTCCAATTTTGTCGTTAGACTGTACATCATGTCTTGGGTTCTGGAATCAAATATCCCAAAACGGGTTTTAACAACCACCAAGGTAAACTCTTCGTTGCCGAAGGCGCTCACAAAATCCTGGTATTTTTCATAAGCTTGGGATGTTGTGTCCACGCCTGTTTTTAGCGACGGATCTGTCTCGAGTTGCAGCGCATAGTACGCCAATATGATTGATAAGATCGCAATTATTGATACGAGAAGTCTGCGATAATCAATTATCAAATCGAGAAAGCTGGGATGAGAGAGATCAAGCTTGTCGCCGGAATTGTTCACAATAAATATTATCCTTTTTGATTTTAGGGTTGCTTCGCTTTTTTTGATTAAACAAACAAGAAATTATTTTATTTGAAAATGGCGCAATCGTCAATTTTGGCGCCGTTTGGCGCCATCCCGTGCCTTGAGTTCTAGATTTAAAGTTGTTTTGCAAATAACTGCGCTTGCCTTCCTCACGGATGCGCATTATTGAATTTCTATGGGCATTCAATAATTTTTGTTTAAGGCGAAGAATCTCCTATGTTTATTGGAGACAAGGTCACATGAGTAACAAACCTGTTGTAATGTTAACTCGTATTTTAGCCATAAGAGAGACCATTGTTGAATCAGTGCGAAAAATTGCTCCGATTGCCCGTCAAACTCTTCAGCTTTCGCGAACTCACAGTCCGACGGCAATACTGCATACTATTTCGGGTTTCTATCCTATAGTGATGTATTACGAAAATTCTGAGCAAAAGAAGGCGGTTGTCGAGTATGTCAAAAAAGAGGCTCGAGAGAGACACGCTTATGCGGTAACGACTATAACCAATAACACCATTGTCGACTGCAGGTCCGGCGAGGGAGAAGAGGCATTGGTATTGGCAACTTCGATACGGGGATGCCAGCCCTACATTGTCATGCAAAAGTATGCTAGGAATATGCTTGGCGCAGTTGCTTCGTTTTACGAAATGATAGAGGGGGAGGAGGCCGTGGCGCCAGGACAGATGCTGATATTTCCTGAGTGGGATCAGGAAATATCTCTTTAGATTTCTTGCACTGGTAGCAATGAAAGTATCCTCTTCGGAACATAGTATTGGTTGAAAATTTTTTGACATGGATGAGAAATAACGCCGACTTGAAATGGGTAGTAGTTCATCATGAACTTCTGCCTGAAAAAGCCCCCTCATTCAAGAAAACTCCCCGGCGTCTTCATTTATCCGTACAGGAGCTTATCGATTCCGTCGGAATAGAATCGTTGTATTGTCACCAGGTTGACGCTATTGAAAAAGCGCTCCAGAGAGAAAACGTCGCCCTTTCAACCAGCACGTCGAGCGGCAAGACTCTGTGCTATCAAATTCCCGCATTGGATCGACTTGTACGCGAGCCGGATTCCCATGTTCTTATGCTGTTTCCTCTGAAAGCGCTGGAACGGGATCAACTGGATTCCTTCCTGAATCTCTCCGGGAAGATTGGAATTAGCGCGGCGGTCTACGACGGGGACACTCCGGACTCGGATAGGAGAAGGATTCGATCCGAGCCGCCCAGAGTTATTATTACCAATCCTGATATGCTTCACCTTGGTTTGCTGGCTTTTCATGAATCGTGGAGAAATTTCTTTAGTAAACTTTCCTTAATAGTTCTGGATGAAGTTCATACCTATAAGGGGATCTTTGGCAGCCACGTAGCTCAGGTTTTGTTGAGATTAAAGAGAATTTGTGAGTCGTATGGAAATGAGCCCACGTTTGTCTCCTGTTCCGCTACCATAGGCAACCCCGAACAGTTCGTTTCCACTTTAATCAGCGATGAAGTAAGTGTAGTCGACAAATCCGGGGCCCCGTCTCCTCAGAGGCACTTCGTATTTCTAAATCCCTTGTTGAGTCCTTACACGGTAGCCTCAACTCTTTTCGTGAAAGCCATAGAATCGGGCCTCAAGACGATAGTGTTTACTAGATCTCGAAAGATCACCGAACTTATTACCCTGTGGGCCACGAATGAGGCCCCGGGCCTGAGACGCCGAATAAGTTCCTACAGGGCGGGCTTCTTGCCTGAGGAACGGCGCGAAATTGAAGCGAGATTGTTTTCAGGAGAGCTTGATGGCGTAATTTCTACGTCAGCTTTGGAAATGGGCATCGATGTTGGTGGTCTGGATCTTTGCATTCTTGTCGGATATCCCGGCACAATTGTAAACACATGGCAAAGAGGTGGACGCGTCGGAAGACAGGGACGTCCCAGCGCCGTTGTCATGGTGGCTGGTCAGGACGCTCTTGACCAATATTTTGTTCGCAATCCTTCTGATTTTTTTGCTCGCCAATGTGAACAGGCCACACTGGATCCGTTGAATGTTGAGGTTCTGAAAAAGCATATTCCCTGCGCAGCCGCAGAAATTCCAATTAGACCCTTTGAGCTTTGGATTAAACACGACGAAGCCCAAAGAGCGGTCGACTCGTTGGTAACCTCTGGGATCATTTATCGATCCCCCGACGGCGCATTGAATTCCGCCAACCCGCGCCCTCACAGAGACGTAGATCTAAGAAATATTGGTAATTCGTATTCCATATTCCTTGAGGGAAGCCCAAAACCCATCGGGATGTCATCGGGCGCCAGGGTTTTTCATGAATGTCATGAGGGGGCAATTTATCTCCACAGAACGAGGCAATACGTAGTCACCTGGCTTGATTTGAAAAAGAGAAACGTTTTTGTCAGGCCATCCACAGCAAGTTACTACACCAGATCTAGATCCGAAAAGGAAACCACAATACTTGGTCGGCCGTTGAGGTCTCGGAACTTTCCCGGCTTTGTGGCTCGAGAAGCCAGGCTGAGAGTCACAGAGAACATGCACGGTTATGAGAAACGTCTGACACGAGGTCAGGACTTGATTGGGGTTGTCGATCTCAACCTTCCACCGATAGTATTTGAAACAATAGGATTATGGATAGAAATATCTGATGATATCAAACAGGCCATTAAAGCCTTGGGCCTTAATTTTATGGGAGGAATACATGCGCTGGAACACGCTGCGATATCTATGTTTCCCCTGTTTGCTCTTTGTGAACGCGATGACATAGGCGGCATTAGTTGTCCCGAACATGAACAGGTTCGCAGTGCGGCGATCTTTATCTATGATGGCCATCCTGGAGGTGTCGGACTCTCAAGTAAAGCTTTTGATGTTCTTGACGAACTTTTGCGGACCACCTCAGACATGGTGAAAGGCTGCCATTGCGATACAGGATGTCCTTCCTGCATTCATTCTCCAAAATGCGGATCAGGAAACAAACCTCTAGACAAAAAGGCGTGTGAAACAATCCTTGAGTATCTTCTTCATCCAAACAGGTTATCTAGGTCACACTCACCGCCAGAGGCAAAGCCATCGCCTCATCAATACAAATGCCCGGATATTCCCATTGAAACGGTTACCCCAGTTTCAAAGGAAAAATTACTCATCCCTATCGAGGAAATAGCCGTGAATGAAAACAAAGAACAAACACCGGAAATAGTATTTTTCGATCTGGAGACACAAAAACTGGCTGAAGATGTCGGTGGATGGAAAAACATATCCAAGATGATGCTCTCAGTGGCTGTAACATTTTCGGACTCCGATGGAATCCAGACTTTCAACGAAGAATCGGTTGGAGAGCTAATAAGAACTTTGTCCCGGGCCGATCTGATTGTGGGATTCAATCAGGTAAAGTTTGATTATGAAGTTCTTAGCGCATACACAACGGAAAACCTTAGAAAGTATCCCAATCTGGACATGCTGCTTGAAATCCAGAAACTTATAGGACATAGGTTAAGTCTAGACCATCTGGCGCAATTCACGCTTGGCCGTAAAAAAAGTGGGAGTGGAGTGGACGCGCCTCTTTGGTTTCGCCAGGGACGTCTTGATTTACTTCAAAAATACTGCACAGACGACGTGATCCTTACAAGGGACCTATACAATTTTGCTGTTCAAAATGGTTTTGTCAAATATAAACGGCGGGATGGCCAGACATCAAAAATCAATGTAAAATGGGGTCTTACAAAATCGAACAGCATAAGTAACGGAATCTAAATTTCAGTTGAACTGCGCCTTAAGATTTCTTCTAATCCAGGTCTGGAAAACCAGGATTGTCATGTTTTAAAAGATTCTCATTTTACGATAACTCCCTCGACAACTCATAAATTGACAGGTCAGAGATTGGTCGTACGCCACGAATATGGTGACTTCCAATCTCTTTTGAACTAAGATTTATTCCGGAGTTGATTCATAGAGGGCTATTCGGATCCTATCGTGGTTGGTTAAATTGCTGCGGTCCATGCTTCGAAATCTAAATTTGTTGCGACTCACCATTCCGGCGTTTATCTGTCTGGAACTCATTGGATTCCTGATAATATACACTGATTACACCCACAGAGTGTCGAGTCTGGAAAAGGCCAAGATCCAGGATTTACAGAA
>JAZDKD010000109.1:0-3420 GCA_043803345.1 Pseudomonadota bacterium | reverse complement strand
TGTTTTTCCTGTTTCATGGTTTTCACCGGGCCTGACAACTCTAAACACTTACCGCCTCAGGTCGTTGCTGACTTGCGCCGGCCGCATAGGCTCCAAAGTATCTATCGATCTTTTCCTCCCATTCGGCAGAGGTGAAATCGGGCCATGTCTTACTTTCGAAATTTAGGGCTTTTTCAAGGGCGGGCTTATCGATGTCGAGCACCGCTGTTCCTTTTTCATCGCCCGTCATCAGAGCTTCATACGGAACCGGAATCAACACGTCACCTACTCCCAGGAAACCTCCGTGAGACAGGATGGCGTATTTTAGACGCCCATCCACGCCCACCATGAAATCCTCTATCTTGCCAAGTTTTTCCTTGTGACGATTCTCCACGACACTTTTCAGCATCTCACTCACTCTCATCGGTAGTTTGATTTCCATCATTTTTCGTTCTCCCTTTTTTCGCCTTTCGATAGGCGTTGAAATCATTGTGAACAATCATTTGCGTCTCGCCTGTTACCGGATTAGGTAAACTAATAAAATAATCAATAGGATAGTGCCGATACCTACTCCAAAAATACTCATTATAGTGTCCTCCGTCCCTGTATTTGTTATGGGCGGGAAGTAATGTCGTTCCGGGCACCCACCGTGACGTCACCGGAGACGGCCGCAGTTACTACACCTGGTCCGCAGATCCAAAAAGCGGCACAGATTGTCGATTGGTGATTCCTCTAACCTTTGCCGAATATATATGCATGTTTGGCGCCAACCGCTGCCAATAGATCGGCTATTATATACAACCTGTGATGTTAGCTAGTTAGCCACAACGATGGAGTGTTGGGCGCCACACCTACGGTCGGCAAGAAGTCGGCCAGTGTCCTAATAACGAGCCGTCTAATTCCTGTTTGCCGCATTATCAGGGGGTTGTGGATTAATCTGTTGTCTTAATATCGGTCACTAGGGCTCATCTTTGGCCTGGTTTTCGCTCGTAATCCCAAAACGCTTCATGTGCCGATATAGAGAGTTTCTTGCTATACCAAGCGTACGCGCTGCGCATCTTTTATTGCCTTAGCAACGTCGGAGCGCCTCCAGTGCGTTCCGCAACTCCCTGACATTACCAGGCCAATCATACCTTGCATGTATCTAAGATATTTAGCCTCTCTTAGATGCCTTTTAGCGTAAGAAAATGATTTCTTTAAGCTTGAATACAAGACAAAAAGAGAACATCATTCAGAACGGACTTTAGGAGCTACAATGAACAAATCTGATCCTGACATAAAAAAGATTGCTAAACTTATGGCTGATGTACTCTCAGAGAATAAAAAAGGGGTACTCCATCAGACTGATTTAATAGAGTTTCTCAGGGAGGAGGTTGGTGGAAAATTCGTATACACCAATGAACACGGGCATCCAGCGATTGATGAAAAACTACTTGAAGAATTTTCAAAGCTGTCACCAACACTAGTTTATTCAAGAAGCGACGAATGCTGGAGACAAAGAAAAGAGGGTGACGGGGATAACCGCGGGGTATGAATATAATCCCTTTAAAAACTAAATGGTAATCTTGCAAATGCCATTTTTGTCCTTGACTACGACGTAGCTGTCTCCCGCGGCGAAAGCAACCACGGTTGTCAGAACAAAAATGATGGCTATGAAAAGACTTATTAAACGCCTAAAGTTCTTGGCGACTATGAATGAATGAACCAAAACCTATTTAAGTTGATATTGCCACCCAATCGGTTTACTTTGCTCCGGAAACTATCTGATCCATCCTGGCCCCACTCCGAATCATTTTGATGTCGTGAAATCCGGTAGCCTCCAAATCTTCCTTCACCTCATTAAAAGTGTAACAGTTTCCTGCCTTGGTTGCCGCCAGCATATTTACCGCGAAGATAGCTCCATCAACGGGAGAAGTTCGAGTATCGTCCAGGAAATGGTCTCTTAATAATACTCGTCCTCCAGCATCTAGGCAGGCGAAGATCTTTCCAAAAAGTTCTCGGTTTTCATTCCGGCTGTTACTGTGGATTATGGCTGAACCCCAAACCAGATCGTGGCCGCTGGGGAGGACGATCGCATTGAAATCCCCTTCTACAATCCGTACCCGATTGATGAGACCTTTTTCTTTAAGCCTTTTCCTTGCTAGATCAACAACCTGTGGACGATCGAAGAGGGTCGCCGTCATCCGAGGGTATCTACTGAGGAAAGCGGCGGTGTATGTGCCCGGACCGCCTCCAAGATCAAGCAACCTCTGGAATTGGGTCAAGTCTGCCAAGTCGGCGACAACAGTGTCCGCCATCTTGCGGGCTATTACATCCATAGCCCCTATAAAGGCTTCTATCTCTTCTTCGGACCACGTATGATTACCGGCGCCATAGAGGATTTCGCTTCCCCTGACAATCTCAGTCAAGTCGGACCAGCTTTTCCACGTATGAGCCATATGCAGTAGCATGGGCAAAATAGAATCATCCCCGCTATCTGATAACAAGTCTGCTAGAGACCGCTCTGTTATATAATAACCGTCCTCTGTTTTGGTTAGCAAACCCAACGCCGAAAGAGCATCCAGAAGTATGGTTAGCCCACGTGAATTCCACCCTTCCGACTGACAAAGCTCATCTACGGATTTTGGGCCGCGGTTCAACTTGGAAAACAGGTTCAATTCCGCTGCGGTCAGCAAGGTTCTGTTTAGCCAGAAGGCGCGGCCAAGTTCAAGGACCTTTTCTCTTGTCCATTGTTCCGTCATTGTCCGCCCTCCTGTGGTCTGGAATACTTCCGATACAAGTCCGATTGTCAATCCTTACACTTTTACCAGGACATTCCCCAAAAATACAATGGATGGCAACTTATTTAGGGTTGTATTAGTGAGTGGGTGTTTTGCGCAAGTAAAAATGTGGGAATTTCTTAAAATAATACGACAATTTATCGCCTTCACGTTGTTTACTCCTTTTGCTATAATATGGGGTAACCAATCAATTTGGATTCGCATCTCAGAAAGGACAAGAGTTATGGTGACAAATCCTGAATTCATTTCTCCTTGCGGTCTTTATTGCGGTGTATGCGCCATTTACATCGCTCACCGTGACAAAAACGTCAAACTAAAGGAACGGCTGGTTAACCTCTACAAGGGAGGGACTTCCGACAAGGGCCAAATCCCGAACAGTGAATCGCTATCAATAGAAGATATTCGCTGCGGTGGCTGCCTTTCCAATGAACAGTTTATGCATTGTAGCCAGTGTGAAATCAGGAACTGCACAAAAGATAAAGGATACACAGGCTGTCACGAATGCAGCGACTTTCCCTGTGATTACATTGACAATTTCTCCATGACGGTTGGCAAGAAGGTTATTCTCAGGGCGGTCCCTTACAGAAGAGAGTTTGGCACAGAAAAATGGGTTCAAGATGAAGAAGCTCGCTACATTTGTCCCGAATGCGGCAACAGAGTT
>JAZDKD010000108.1:0-9163 GCA_043803345.1 Pseudomonadota bacterium | reverse complement strand
GCGATGGAGGTTTGATCCACTACATCGGCGAAGCAAAAGCTGAAGACCTGAAGATAGGCATGCCCATGGAAATCGTTTTCAGGGAGCCTAGAGAAGGCAATATTCTAGACATTCTTTATTTTAGACCCGTCAAAGAATAGACGCTGAAGGGCTCTTTATATGGTAGCCGACAGTAAAAATACACTGGAAGTCGAAGCGCTTAGACTCAATTTCGGGTCAGTGCAGGCACTCGTTGATGTCTCGTTCACGGCCAGGCAAGGCGAAATATTGGCTCTGATTGGCCCGAATGGAGCTGGGAAAACATCCTTACTGAACTGCATCAGCGGGTTTTATCATCCTAGAAGTGGACATGTGCGCTTCTGCGGATCTGAGATTGGTGGGTTCTCTCCAAGTCGACGAGCTAAGCTCGGAATTTCCAGGACTTTCCAGAATATTGAGCTGTATATGGGGCTGACTACGCTGGAAAATCTCATGGCCGCCAGGCACATCTTCATCACCTATGGCCCAGTAGCGGGGTCCATATTCTTGGGAAAGGCTCGCCGGGAGGAAATAAAAAATCGCAGCGCAGTAGAAGACATCATCGATTTATTAGAACTCGCCGAGGCTAGGCACAAGGTGGTCGAAAGCCTGCCTTACGGTCTCAGGAAAAGGATCGATCTGGGACGAGCCCTGGCTCTCGAACCGAAACTACTCCTGTTGGATGAACCCATGGCAGGTATGAATGTCGAGGAAAAAGAGGATATGGCAAGATTCATCCTGGACATTCAGGAACTTAGACATATTCCTATAATCATCGTTGAACACGACATGGGGGTGGTGATGGATATTTCACAGCAGGTGGTAGTGCTGGATTTTGGCACAAAAATCGCCCAAGGCCCCCCCAATGAAATAAAACGTAACGAAAAAGTCATTAGCGCTTATCTAGGCAAAACAAACCAGTCAGGAGAATCAGTAAAGTGAATCAGTCAAGGCTGGTAAATGAAGACACCCTACCAAAGCTCTTGGTGAGAAATCGAGTGAAATTTGGGGCCACCCAAACTGCCGCCCGGGAAAAAACTTTGGGCATTTGGAAAAGCTATTCCTGGGAAGACTATTACGTCATCGTCAAGCACCTTTGTCTAGCTTTTGTGTCCATGGGCTTGAAACAAGGCGACCGTGTAGCAGTTCTGGGAGAGAACAAGCCCCACGTTTATTGGTTTGAACTCGCTGCGCAGTCCGCAAGATCGGTTGTTGTAGGAATCTTCGCTGATTGCACGCCACCCGAAGTGGAATACTACGTTTCGCACTCTGGCGCACGTTTCATCGTTTGCCAGGATCAGGAACAGGTCGACAAGGCGTTAGAGATCGTCAATAAGATTCCAGCGCTTGAAAAGATTATTTATTGGGATCCCAAGGGCTTATGGAACTACACCCATCCCTTGCTGATTTCTATGGATCAGATGATCGAGATCGGCAAGACGCACGCGAAACAAAATCCAGGTCTTTTTAGAAACATGGTTGACTCAACAAGCGGTGATGACCTCGCTGTCTTTCTCTACAGTTCTGGGACCACCGGGCAGCCCAAGGCCGCGATGGTCACCCAAAAGGCTCTCATTGGAATGGCCGCAGCCGTTAACGAGGTCGATATCTACAAAGAAAGTGAAGAGTACCTGTCTTTTCTTCCAATTGCTTGGATTGCTGAACAACTCTTTGGGGTCGCCTGTTCGTTGTATTATTGCCTCAGGACGAACTTCCCCGAAGAGCCTGAAACCGTTCAGTCCAATATTCGCGAAATCGGACCTCAAGTAGTCTTCTTTAGTCCAAGGTTGTGGGAAAACCTTATTCGTATGATCCAGCTCAAGATACAGGATTCAAGTTTCTTCAACCGGGTATCCTATAATGCTGCTCTTGCCATTGGTAAACGAAAGGCCGTTCTGACAATGAGAGGAGGCAAGGCCGGGATATGGTTGGCCTGTATGTCCTCCCTGGCCGAAAGATTTGTATTCAGATCGCTACGAGACAACATCGGGTTGCTCCAGACTCGCGTTGGCTATTCCGCAGGCGCAGCAATAAGCCCTGACGTGATCAGCTACTTTCACGCCATCGGCGTAAATGTAAAACAACTCTATGGCGGATCCGAAATAGGTGTCGTCACCTTGCACAGGGACAATGACATCAAGCCTGAAAGCTGTGGGTCACCTCTGCCAATGGCGGATATCCGTATTTCAGATGAAGGCGAAATCTTGGTGCGAACTCCAAACATGTTTTCAGGTTATTACGGTGACGAAGAAAAAACTCGGAAAAAATTAATAGACGGCTGGTATCATTCTGAAGACTTTGGTCATATCGACGGCGACGGCCATTTAATAGTCATGGATCGCATGGAAGACCTTTTGGAGATGGCCGACGGAAAGAAGTTCTCACCACAGTTCTGTGAAGTCAGACTTAGATTCTCTCCTTACATCAAAGATGTGCTGGTTGTCGCTCGCAAAGGGGAAATAATTGTCGGCGCACTGGTAAACATCGATTTGAACAACGTGGGGCAATGGTGCGAATCAAATCACATTGCTTACACCACTTTTGTCGATCTGTCACAAAAACCTCAGGTCATTGAACTTGTAAGAAACGAAATCATGAAGGTAAATCAAGTCCTTCCTGATTATGCTCAGATTAAAAAGTTCATAAATCTCCACAAGGAATTTGACCCCGATGAGGCCGAGATGACCAGGACGCGAAAACTTCGTAGGACCTTTGTGGAGAAACGGTTCAAGCCCATGATTGACTGTATTTTTAGCAATACTGAAAAAGTCGAAGTCACATCCGAAATCACCTATCGCGACGGCAGAACCAGTTTAATCAAGAACGAGATAAAGGTCATTCCAGTGTAGAGGAGGTCCAGCTTGCTATCTCTGGCTCCACAGTTTTTTGTCACCGGACTATTGACGGGGAGTGTTTATGCGCTCATAGCTGTCAGCATAGTCCTAGTCTACAAGTCTACCAGGATATTTAACTTTGCCGTTGGGGAGTTGTTGGCGCTGGGAGGTTATTTCTGCTACTCGTTCGTCGTTTGGTTCCACTTTCCCTTGTGGTTGGCGTTGGTTGGCGCTCTATTGATGGCCACGGTGACTGGTTTGTTGGTAGAGCGATTGATTCTCCGACCCCTGTTGAGTCAGCCTCTCCTGACTATCATAATGGCGACACTAGCCCTTTCCGTCCTGCTAAGAGGCGTCATGCTCATGATATGGACCGGATACGATGTGGCCTTCCCCAAGAACCTTCTACCGGGAAAGACCGTGGTCGTTGCTGGCGTGGCAATGTCTCACGAACTGCTGTGGGCCTTCGGCATCGCATTCCTGGCTTTCGCCAGTCTAGGCTATTTTTTTGTGAAAACGCAAACGGGATTAAGAATGCGAGCCGTGTCGCAGGACAACGAATTGTCAATGTCCTGCGGCATTAACATTACCATTGTCTTTGCTCTCAGTTGGGTTCTGGCGGTAATTCTGGGAACACTTGCCGGTTCTCTCATGGGCTACAGATTGGCGCTTGCTCCTTCCTATACGCCACTCCTCGCTCTAAAAGCTTTTCCAGCGGTTATTTTCGGTGGGCTGGAGTCTATCACGGGAGCCTTGATCGGTGGATTGGTTGTCGGAGTTATCGAATCAATGGTCGGCGGATTTATAGATCCGACTATGGGTGAAATATCAGCTTACATTCTTTTGTTGGCGGTGCTCCTCATTAGGCCTGAGGGCCTACTGGGTCTCAAACGAATAGAGAGGGTCTAATATGTGGCGCCCATGCGGAACATTTGACGACACTTACGAAAAGGACATATCCATCGTCAGAACAACGCCCCAGAAGATCCTCGCTGTCTCCGGCCTAATCGTTCTTCTCGCACTTCCTCTTTTCTTGGGAGGCGGGTCCATAACGACCGTTAATTTAATTGCTTTGTCTGTCGTCAGTATTATGGGGTTACATATTCTGACTGGGCTTACAGGCCAGATATCCATAGGTCACAGCGCATTCATGGCTGTAGGAGCTTACGCTCTTATGATGATCATGAAACACCTGGCATTCTCTTTCTGGTTGGCGCTTCCTGTAGCTGTGCTTTCTGCGGGCCTTGTCGGACTTATCTTTGGCTTGCCCTCCCTCAGAATCAAGGGATTTTACCTTGCCATGGCCACATTGGCCGCTCAGTTCTTGATACCATGGGTCATAGTTAATGTGAGACCTGATCTGACAGGTGGGACTTCAACCCTGACCGTTGCGCCTCCAAGTGTTTTTGGCTTTGAGTTCAATTCGCAACCCAAAATTTACTATCTCATCATGTTTTTTGCGGTCAGCTCCATTTTCCTCACTCGCAATTTACAGCGGTCCAAAATCGGACGAGCCTTTGTTGCAATAAGAGACAATGACCTCGCCGCTGAAATTATGGGTGTGGAGATCTTCAGATACAAACTATTATCCTTCTTCATATGCTCTCTCTACGCTGGTTTGGCAGGTGCCCTGTGGGCAGTCTGGATGGGCGCGATAAACGTAGACTCGTTTACGCTGCATGAATCTATATGGTACCTGGGCATGATTATTGCCGGCGGCCTCGGATCAGTTCCCGGCGCCGTTTTCGGTGTCATCTTTATTCGGGCCCTTGAACCGGTTTCCCACTTCATCGGTCCGCTAATAGCATCGTATTTTCCTGATGCTATCGGCGCTGCGATAAAGAGCGGTATCAGTCCCTTTGTGTTTGGACTGGTCATCCTGGTTTTCTTGATCTACGAACCAAGAGGTTTGGGGCATCGTTGGGAAATATTCAAACATTTCTACCGGCGATGGCCTTTCTCCTACTAGGGCTGAAATCGGAAAACCTCAACGTCAACCTAAACCAACTATCAGAGGAGGCAAACATGAAGCGGATTTTGGAGAGTTTTTCCGTAAAATACGGAACAATACTTGGTCTTATTTTCCTGCTCGTTCTGGGGCCAGCTTGTTGCCTTGCTGGAAAACCCGAATACATCCCAGTTGCAGTGCTGGGAGACTTGACTGGCCCTTATGCGTCGGTAGTCGGACCAATGGCGCCGGGCGCTGAGGATGCGGTCAAGTTTGTCAATGAAAAGCTTGGTGGTATTGACGGCGTCAAGCTCAAACTTGTCGTTAAGGATAATACCGGCCAGGCCTCTCTTGGACTCCAGCAATATGCGGAGTTAATCGGGAACAAGCCGAAACCCCTTTTTTTCGGTGTGCCCCATACGCCCACTGCTGAAGCTCTGCGAGAAAAAGTCAAACAGGATGAGGTGATTGGCTTTTTCCCAAGCAGTATCGCCGATCTGTATCCTCAGGGTAACACCTACGGATTCTATGCTCTGTACGCTGGTATGGCCGCAACCGGTGTAAAATGGATAAAGGACAACTGGAAAGAAAAAAGAAATCCGAGGGTTGCCATAATTACATGGGATCAGGCCTACGGACGGGCCATCCTCACTCCCGAATTCTTTGAATACTGTAAGCAGATTGGGGTCGATATAGTAGCCCAGGAACTGTTCGGGGTTCGTGACGTTGACTTGACTACACACATGGTCCGTATTCGCGCCAAGCAACCCGACTGGCTGTTGGCAAATAACACAGGATCCGGTCCAGTAGCCATAATGAGAGCAGTCAAGGAACTCGGTATGGATATAAAACTGATTAACACCGTTGGTGGAGATTGGGGAACCATTCGCCTGGACCCATCGCTATTTGAGGGATGCATATCCATACTCCACAACATATCGTACGACAATGATCAGCATCCGGGTATAAAGCTCGTAAAACAGTATCTTAAAGAGAACAACAGAAGCATCAAGGAGCAGACAAACTTCTACATCATCGGATGGCAATATATTCTCATGATTCACAAGGCGATGACGGATGCTGTGGCCAAAGTGGGTTGGGATAAGATGAACGTCCAGTCGATTATGAACGAATTTAACCACTTCACGGATTGGCAGCCTCTGGACGGTGTCGTCAAAATTACCTACACCGAAAAGATCAGATCTACTCCGTGGTTGGTTATTTACAAAGCTGAGGGCGGAAAACTTGTTCCGGCAGGCGGCAAGGGTGGCGATGGCAATTTCGTGCGGGCCCCTGACATGACTCCGAAGGAATTCCGTTAAACATATATTTGATGTGTCTCCAAAAGCCCCCCGCAGCTTCTCTGGGGGGCGCTATTTCAAGGGAGGTGATTGCCATTTTATCAGTCAACCAGATCGAAGTCTCATATCACAAGGTCATACAGGTTCTTAAAGGGGTTTCCCTTGAAGTTCGGGAAGGCCAGATAGTAGCTTTGCTCGGCGCTAACGGCGCAGGTAAAACTACTACACTAAAGGCCATATCCTGTCTGCTGCGTGCGGAAGCCGGCGATGTCACTGACGGAGAAATCAGTTTCATGGGCAAACGGATTGACCGTTCTATGCCCCACCAGATCGCCAAAACTGGGATCATACAGGTCCTTGAGGGACGGAGGGTTTTCCCAAATCTAACGGTTGAGGAAAATCTGCGAGCTGGATATCTGGGATCCGGCGGAGAACGGGACATCCGTCAAAAGTTGGAAATTGTGTATGGCATATTCCCTAGGTTACCTGAATTGAAGCATCGGGTTTGTGGCTTCCTGTCTGGCGGCGAACAACAAATGATGGTCATTGGTCGGGCTTTGATATCCAATCCCAAGGTTATGCTACTTGATGAACCATCTTTGGGCCTTGCTCCAATTCTTATCGCGAAAATATTTGAGATTATTAAGCGAATAAATGATGAACAAAAAACTTCTATTCTCCTGGTGGAACAAAATGCTTTGGCTGCTTTGGAAATCGCCAATTATGCCTATGTAATGGAAAACGGACGGATTGTCATGGATGGCCCGGCCGAAAAACTCAAGGAAAATGAAGACGTAAAGGAATTTTATCTGGGGTTGAGTTCCGTCGGAAGCCGCAAAAGCTACAAAGAAGTTAAACACTACAAGAGAAGAAAGCGTTGGTTGTCGTGAGCGTCTCCATGAAAGATTGAAATCACGCCCAACTCCCTAACTAACTATTCCATGGGATTCGAATCCCTGTTGATGAATCATTAGGATCGGATCGTCCGAATCCTGTGAGAGAATGGATAACAGAAAATGGATTTTGATCTGACTGAAGAACAAAGGATGGTCCAGAGGAATGTCCGCCAGTTCATGCTGAAGGAAATTGAGCCTGTCGCCGAGCAAATTGATAGGGACGACAAGTTTCCGTCAGGCATTTGGAAAAAAATGGGCGATCTTGGAATCCTTGGTGTGACGATCCCCGAAGAATACGGAGGCTCCGGATTCGATCTATTAACTGCCGTTCTGGTTATTGAGCAGATTGCGAGAACATGCCCCGCTCTTGCAGTGTCTTACGGGGCTCATGCAAATCTGTGCGTGGACAATCTCTACAGGAACGGAACAGAAGAACAAAAAAAGAAATATCTTCCGGGCCTGTGCTCTGGTAATTTGGTTGGTTGCCTTGCTTTGACTGAGCCAAATTCGGGCTCCGATGCGATTAGCATTCGTACAACGGCGACTCTCGATGGTGACCATTTCATCCTCAATGGAACCAAAATGTTCATCACCAATGCGCCAGTAGGGGACGTCTTTCTTGCCTACGCAAAGACTGACCTGCACGCCAACCCAAAATCAGCCATTACTGCATTTGTCGTTGAAAAAGACTTTCCCGGATTTCAGGTCTCAAGAGCGCTCGAAAAAATGGGAAACAGAGGATCTCCAACCGGTGAGATTGTCTTTGAGGATTGCAGGGTTCCGCTCAAAAACGTTGTGGGAAACGTTGGCGGCGGCATCAGGGTTATGATGGGTGGATTGGATATTGAGCGGGCTTTCTTTTCGGGAGAGCCGCTTGGCCTGGCCGAGGGCGCTTTCGAACTGGGGCTGAAATATTCCATGGAAAGGGAACAGTTCGGGAAATCCATCTGCAACTTTCAACTCATAAAGGCAAAGCTGGCCGACATGTACACTGAGATCGAAGCCTCGAGAGGCCTTGTTTACCGTGCCGCAACCTTGGCTGACAAGATTGAACGAGGGGGCAAAGGTACGGAAGTCCACAAGATAGCTGCTTCTGCAATGTTGTTCGCTGCTGAAACAGCCACCCGTGTTGTCAATCAGGCTTTACAGATCCATGGTGGATACGGTTACATGCTAGAATTCCCCATTAACCGCTTCTACAGGGATGCCAAGTTGTATGAAATTGGAGCGGGGACATCCGAGATCCGTCGTCTTGTCATCGCCGATGAAATCATTCAAAGGGGTCTGGAGTATGTCTGAAATCATGACGGACAGTTCCGCTGAGCTAGGCGAGGAACTGAGACTGCTCCAGGAATCCTTGAGACGTTTTGTCCAAAAAGAAATAATTCCGCGCGCCGAACAGATTGATAAAGAGGACTTTTTCCCAAGGGACCTGATGACGCGGCTAGGAGAACTGGGACTTCTTGGCATAACAGTTCCCGAAGAATACGGAGGCTCAGGGGCCAGCCTTCTTGCCCAGGCCATCGTCGTTGAAGAACTCGCCAAAGCAAGCGGTGGTTTGGCCTCTTCATATGCGGCCCATTCCAATCTCGTCGCAGACAACCTCAACCGCCATGCCAATCATGAACAGAAAGCTAAATACCTTCCGGCTCTATGTTCAGGAGAAACGATTGGCTGTCTCGCCATCACGGAACCAGGCTCGGGTTCTGATGCGCTTGCAATGCGTACCAGGGCTGTAAGAGACGGCGACTATTACATTTTGAACGGAACGAAAATATTTATTACCAACGGACCAGTGGCTGATATCATTGTGACTTATGCGAAAACAGCCCCCGAAATGGGATCAAGAGGTATTAGCACGTTCATAGTAGAAAAGAAATTCGATGGTTTTTCCGTTGGCAGAAAGATCGAAAAGTTAGGCCACAAGGGCTCGCCCTTTGGGGAACTTGTTTTTGATGAGTGCCGGGTACCAGCGCAAAACATTGTGGGAGAGGAGAACTCCATGGTTTCAATGGTGCTGTCGGGTCTCCACAGAGAGAGAATAGTCTGGTCGTCGGAAGCAGTTGGGATAGCTCAGGGCGCATACGATATTGCTCGTAAATATGCGAATGAAAGAGAACAGTTTGGTTCACCTATTAGCGAGTTCCAGATGATAAAGGAAAAACT
>JAZDKD010000107.1:0-5553 GCA_043803345.1 Pseudomonadota bacterium | reverse complement strand
TTCTTTTCCGGCGATTTCCATCTGCGCCTTCGCTATGCAGGGCCTCGCTATTGACGTCCCAAGAAGATATGAGCCTTCGTAAACCGCATTGGCCCTAAACATCGGAAAAACAAAATTTGTCACGAAGTCTTCTCTGAGGTCCACAACATATAAAGATTCAGCTCCCGTGGCCTCAGCCTTTTCGTCAAGGGAATCAAGCTCTTCTCCCTGACCCAGATCAGCGGCGAAAGCCACCACCGGGCATTCATATGTTTCCACAAGCCACTTAAGGATAACTGAAGTGTCAAGTCCGCCGGAATAAGCCAAAACTATTTTTGTTACACCCTTACTTTTCAATTTTCCTCCAGAAACAAATTCATGCGCACTTTGCGCAACCTTGTCAGTAGCTCAATAGCATTTCCATAAGAGCCTTTTGGACGTGAAGCCTGTTTTCGGCTTCCTCCCATATCAGTGAATTCGTGGATTCGAGCAATTCTTCAGATATTTCCTCGCCCCGATGCGCCGGCAGGCAATGCAGAATATAATAAGGCTTCGCCGCATGTCTAAGCATCTCGGAGTTCAACTGAAACCCACGAAAAGCTTCCTGTCTGGCTAACGCTTCGCCTTCCTGTCCCATCGAAGCCCACACGTCTGTTGAAATAGCCTGCGAATCTTTAACGGCGTCGACAGGATCACGCGTCAGTCTTACATTGTCACAGTCAATTGGAACAACAGGATCATATCCTTCCGGACACGCCAGAACGAAAGAAAACCCAAGTTTCTTAGCCGCGTATATCCATGAATTCGCTACGTTGTTTCCGTCGCCAACCCATGACGCTTTCATGTGCATGATGTCCAGTCCCACCTCCTTGAGTGTAAGAAGATCGCCGAGTATCTGACAGGGATGGGATCTGTCGGTCAACGCGTTTATAATCGGTATGGTTGCCCAGTGAGCAAACTCTTCAATTATTTCTTGACCAAAAGTTCTGACAACAATTGCGTCGAGATACCTAGAGAGAACACGAGCCGTATCACGAATAGGCTCTCCACGTCCAAGCTGGATATCTCGGGAATTAAGAAAAATCGCGTGACCACCCAACTGGTGAACGCCCACATCGAAAGAAACCCTTGTCCGGGTTGAAGGCTTGTCAAAAAGGAGTCCCACGCTTTTACCTTTGAGGGGCTGTTCCGGCCCTTCCCCCGGTTCGCCTCTTTTCATCTCCGCAGCCCTGTCAACAATAGCTATGACATCTTGCTTCGAAAAATCATCCAAGCTCAGAAAATGCCGAATATGGTTCATTGCGCTATTCCATTATCTTCGCCAAAGAGGCTTCCAGAATTGTTATCATTTCTTCAATTTCCTGACCTGATATTATTAGCGGCGGCAGGAAACGAATAACAGTTTCAGATGTGCAGTTTACCAGGACGCCGCTGTTCCTCATTATCGTCACAAGGTCAGCGCCGGGAACCTTAAGATCAATCCCCTGCATGAGTCCCATTCCCCTAACCTGTTTCACGATGGCGTATTTCGAGGCAACGTCTTCAAGCCTTGATCTGAGGTAACCACCCATGATCTTTACTCTGTCAAGAAAACCGGGCGCCAGGATTTCTGTCAAAACAGCCACACCCGCCGCAGATGAGAGGGGATTGCCTCCGAACGTCGTGGCGTGATTACCTGGTTTGAATGAGTCAGCAACCCGGTCCGTGGCGAGAAGAGCGCCGATAGGAACACCTCCGGCCAGCCCTTTCGCCAGTGTCATTATGTCTGGCTCGATACCGAAATTCTCATACGCAAACAACTTTCCGGTCCTGCCCATGCCTGTTTGCACTTCATCGAATATAAGCAATATTCCGTTGTCATCGCAGAGTTTCCTGACCTGTTTCAAATATTCGGGTGAAGGGATTCGAATTCCACCCTCACCCTGAATTGGCTCGATCATGATAGCGGCAGTGTCTGGGTTGATTGAACGCTCCAATGACTCGTAATCCCCGAAGGCCACGTGAGAAAAACCCTGCGTATGTGGTTCGAAACCATCCCGGTATTTGGTCTGGCCTGTTGCGGCCAGGGTGGCAAGCGTCCTGCCGTGAAAGGAATTCCTCATCGTAATTATGTGGTACCGCTCGTGTTGTCCCTTGTCGTGGAAGAATTTTCGAGAGAGTTTTATAGCTCCTTCGTTTGCCTCAGCGCCGGAATTGCAAAAAAAGGCCTTATTCGCGAAAGAATTTTCAGTTAGCAATTTGGCCAATTCGATCTGGGGTTGGATGTGGAAAATGTTTGAAACGTGAATGAGTTTTCCAGCCTGTTCGCAAAGGGCTTTCACCAGGACTGGATGGGCATGACCAAGGGGGCAGGCGGCGATCCCCGCCACAAAATCGAGGTAATCTTTGCCGGAACTGTCCTTAACGTGAACTCCCATGCCTTCAACAAGCATGATTGGTGAGCGACCATAGGTATTGAAAACATACTCCTTATTGGAAGCAATAAAATCCATTGGTTCTGCTGTCATTTCGATCTCTCGGTCTGCCTGACACAATGATAGTCCTGGTTGTTTACCAGGTTGAATCACATTCAGGGTTCATTGAATTTGCCGCGGGAATTACCAGGGAAGGCGTGACCGGTTTTATAGCCCCGGGGCTTTTTCTCGAACTATTTCAGTGCCTATACCCTCATCTGTAAGAATTTCGAGCAGAAGGGCATGAGGAACCCTCCCGTCAATTATGTGCGCCTTTGGAACTCCACCTCGAATTGCCGACAGGCAACACTTTACCTTTGGAATCATGCCGCCTGAAATGGATTCATCCTCTATGAGGGTTTCAGCGCCTTCTTCTGATAAGCTTGAAATAAGACTACCATCGGAATCCAGGACTCCAGGGACATCTGTAAGCAATATAAATTTCTCCGCCTTAAGGGCCGCCGCCATAGCGCCCGCCGCTGTGTCGGCGTTAATGTTATAAGGTTTTTGCTGAGGCCCTGCGCCTACCGGAGCGACAACAGGAATAAAGCCTCTATCTTCAAGCGAAGAGATGAGGTCGGGGTTGATTCGCTCAACATCTCCTACCAGCCCCAGGTCTTCATCTGTGTCGGCAAGCCTGGCGGGCCTTGCCTTTTTCGCCTTTATGAGTCCTCCATCTCTACCCGAGACTCCTACGGCTTTTCCGCCATATAAATTGATGAGAGAAACCACGTCCTTGTTGACTTTGGCGACAAGGACCATCTCCACTATATCCATAGTTTCTTCGTCAGTAACCCGGAGTCCTTTCACAAAACGGCTTTCCTTGCCCATTTTCTTCAATAAAGCGCCGATTTGGGGACCTCCGCCATGAACTATGGTTGGCCTAACCCCGATAAAACTCAATAGAGCGACATCCTCAGCGAAATCCTTTTTGAGAGACTCGTTAGTCATGGCGCTACCACCATATTTGATAAGTATGCGCTTGCCCCGAAAGTTTCTTATGTATGGGAGGGCCTCCGCAAGTATGCCTGCCCTGGTCGCTGGAGAGATAGAATCTGTCTGATTATGGTTTATCATTTCATGGCCTTCGCTAAGTAACGAATGATGACCCGTTATTTAATCCGGGCAATTTTGTTCTCGCGTTACTTTAAGCCAGTCAAAGCCTTACCAAAATTTTTATTTTAACATGAATCTTTTGATTTTGATAACTAAAATTATTGAAATCAGTAGTCCTTGACTGCTTCAACTATCATTTGATGTCCAAGTCTTGAAAATCTTGCCATTTCGTCGATGAACTTCCGAAATGGAGCCAGTGGATGGAATCGATTCTTAATTTCTCTCTCGGGGTGATACAGCTTCTTACGGAGATTGAAGGATCTGGTCCTCAGAGAGATCCTAAGGAAGCCTGCTGCTTTCAATAGCTTTGTGATCGTCACCGGGTCGAACAGAATTATATGATCTGAACCGTTCAGGTAGACCCACTCCGGGCCATTAACAAACCGGGAAAGAGAATTGAAATTGGTTGTAGACAACCGCAGGAGGCCACCCGGCCGCAAGCAGTCGTAAACTCTATGGAGGCATTGAAGGGGAGATTCCAGGTGTTCTATAACATCCCAAACTCTTATGGCGTCGAAGGTTTCCTTTCCAGCCTCAAAGTTTTCCGCCGACGAAACGATAATGTTTTTGATTCCTTTTTGAACAAGATTGGCGATCGCGTCCCGATTGATTTCCACAGCCCACGTCTTCCATCCCAGATCCATGGCAACACTAAGAAACCAGCCTCTGCCGGCTCCAATTTCAAGAATTTTGTTCAGCCTTCTATAGTTTCCGAATATGGCGAGTTCACGGCAAATTCTACTCATCTGAGCGGAAGAAATCCGATCTTCACCCATGGAACCGGTTCCTGAAATTCTTTGAAAGTCCAGATGCCCTTTCAACCTCGGGTTCACATAAACGAGCCCACATTTTTTGCAGCGAACGTGACGAAATCCTTCCTTTTCAAAGACAACCGAACTTTCCTTAGAACCGCAGAGGTCACAGGCTACTTCGATTTTTCCACTGGTATTGGGAAGTTTCAATTCTGAGATCAATTGCGACTCCGAAGATATGGCGTCATCACTTCCCTAAAATATTTGAGTTAAGGCAGTTTATCAACATATTATAAGTACATTCGGACGGTATCGTCTTGATTAGTAGGATAAACCATGATAATGACACTACGACAATATAATATTATTTTCCAGGAGCTTATATTTGGAGCTTAAAGCAATTGCTGATTTCCTTTTTGAGGTTGGGATGCTTAAGCGCACTCCTCGTTCCGGATTTCAATTCCTTGGGACAGGCAAAGAAACTGTAGCCGAACATAGCCTTCGCTGCGCGGTTATCGGTTATACGCTTTCAAGGATGTCGGGTGCCAGCGACGCTTCAAAGGTTGTTTTTATGTGTCTTTTTCACGATCTTGTGGAGGCGAGGACAGGCGATCTAAATTATGTCAACAAGAGATACGTGACAGCGGATGAGGAAGCCGCGGTCAGAGACATGACGGCCGACTTGCCGTTCGGTGAAGAAATAAGATCGCTCACCCATGAATTTAATGAAAAGTCGTCGTTAGAATCTCACTTGGCGAATGACGCGGATCAGATTGAGATGATCCTTGAGCTTAAAGAACTCGGAGACCTTGGAAATCCCTACTCGCGAGAATGGATATCCACAGCAATAAAAAGGCTGCGAACAGAAGAGGGCGCGCGCCTCTCTCGCAGCATAATGAACACCGACTTCTCCGCATGGTGGTTCAAGGAAAAGGATGACGATTGGTGGATACACGCTGTGAAAACAGAGTTGAGCGAAAAATAGTCGGATATGTTCGTCTTAGATTTCTTTTGTGGATTTTTGATCTAGGCCAACACTGAACCATATTTTCAAAGGCGGTGGAGATGTGATACGCCGAAAACACCTGATTTGGGCTTTGGTGTCGTCATCAGGAATTATCTGCCTTGGTCTGACCTTGCTTTTCCTCGGCCGACAATTTTCCTGTCCTACCCAAGGCTTGATAATAAACACCGATGAATGGCCACCGAGCGTGGCAACCGCATCAGGGGCCAGTGACGCGGCCAAGCGGTTT
>JAZDKD010000106.1:0-3155 GCA_043803345.1 Pseudomonadota bacterium | reverse complement strand
ACCCCGATCAATTTCGCCGGAAAAACCCGCAAACGAATTCAGGATTTTTCTAACCGGGGGT
Source organism: Pseudomonadota bacterium (assembly GCA_043803345.1). GTDB lineage: Bacteria > Desulfobacterota > Desulfomonilia > Desulfomonilales > Desulfomonilaceae > CAJBEZ01. The sequence continues at coordinate 3,094 of JAZDKD010000106.1, read as the reverse complement.
TCCACCGCTTTTGGTTTGGGTTCCACTGGTAATACAGGCCCAGTCACAGGTTCCTATGGCATTGAATACAGAGAGACAATTTCGCACGTAATGGAGAGAATTCTTAACGTTTCCGAGCTTATACCAGGCAAAACCATAAGAGTTTATAACACCGCTGTCTGGGGGCACGCGTATCAACACGATTTACTCCGATATATCACGAAGCTTAGACGATACAAACCTGATCTAGTGGTTTCCCTGGATGGGGTGAATGAAATTAATCCGGTTAGTGTTCCTGTGAAAGAATGGAACTATTTCCGGGAAGGTCAATATAATGGTGTCCTAAGGGAGATCTTTTCGTATGATGGGCCGGGGTTGGCTTCCTATTTGACGTTGTGGCTAAAGAACAACACCTTCCTGATGTCAATATTTTGGAATGGAGCCGACCTTTTTCAGTCTATGGAAGCGGGCAACAGACTGCACCGAGCTTCAATTCCGAGTGACCTTAAAGCGTTTCAGGCCAGCGAAATAACGCCCGAAGACAGATCGGCGATGGTGTCAGATAACGTATCGACAGTTGTGCGTGTCCTGGAGAATTACCACAGCGCACTTGAGAACGATGGCGTGCCGCACATTTTTGCGTTGCAACCGTTGTTATATCTTAGCAAGAAACCTTGACACGAGATTGAACAAAAAATCGAGGCGCTTGAGGAGCACAAACAGTATTATGACATGGAGACCGCAGACGTCTACAAATTCATAATTGACACTGTCAAGCTTAGTTCCGACAGAAAGGGTTACATTCTTGCAGATTTTTCCGAATATTTTGACAATACGTCGGAATGGGTTTTTACAGACTGGTGTCATCTAACCTCTGGAGCCAACTATTTGATCGCCAAGCAACTCTCCAACGTCATCAAGAGCGCTATTTTCAAGCGACCCCTAACAGAGGGTGACAAGGTTGATGACATTAGCAGTTTCTTCTGGAGCTTAACAGTAACATCGAACGTTTTATACGCCCCGGAGCCGGACAATGAGAAAAATGCAATAGCGAACATTCTTACCGGATATCCCAGTTACATGCTGTACTCGTCAAAACCCCTTGCAGATGGTGCCAGGCAGGACATCACGCTTGATTTACAGGAAGAGTTCAAGATGAGCCGTATGAAGATTTTTTGGGGGGACAAAGATTCCGTGCCCGAGAAGTGGGCTGTAAACATATCCACTGACAACGAGAGCTGGGTACCATGGATAAATGGCGATAACAAGAGTCTGGACAATTTTTCTTTATGGCCGGCCTACGAGTACTACGGAGCGGAACCCGTTGAAGCGCGTTACTTGCGTTATAGGCCTATTGACAACGAAAACCGGCCTATTCGCCTCAGGTCTTTGAGCGCTTACAGGTAAAGAGGTTTAGTAGAGTTTTCGTTGTGTTTTCTGGGCTTAGAAGTTATTGCCTCGAATCCTGCTACGATATCAAGAAGTTCTTCGGTTACGGATAGTTGGCGTGATTGATGGTATTTCAGATTTAGGTCCTCGATTCGTTCTTCAATGTTCTTTTCAGCTCTTTCCATTGCAGCAAGACGAGCGGCATTTTCACTTGACATAGACTCAGTTACGGCGCGGTATATCGACACAAACAAATATTGCCATATTAGAGCTGAGAAAAGCCGGTCCCAATCCATCGTGTAAGTGGGAAGGGAGTGGCACGGCCAACTTCTGTTCTTGAGCCTGTCGAGCCATTCAAGATCAACCGGAAGCAGTTTTGCTTCGAACGGAGCGAAACTGGTATTGGAAACCTGTTTATTATAATAAACCACCACTTGATCCAGATCGAGTAGCGCTCTCAACTCGTCTATTTTTATAAGCAAGTCATGAACCAGGGAGACTATTCCGGTAACCCCACTTGGGACCATGAACACCTCACGGACATCCATAGCTTTTTCCATAAGCGATGCGGCTAGTCGGCTTCCCACTACTAGCATTACCTCCTGACCTTTAGCGCTATTCAGTTTCCCTAGATTCTCACAGACATACTCTCCTATGAGTTCATTGAATTGACCACACATCCCCTGGTCCGAGCCCAGAACAACAGCGATTAAACTATGCCGCGGAGCGGGTGTAGCTTTCACAGCCCACTGTTGTTTATTTCGAAGCGCGATCTGAAGGCCGGTCTCAACGGCATGGTTGTATTCCGCAAGGGCCTCCACCGCTTTTTCATATTGTCGGATATTTACTGCCGCTAAAGCCTTCATGGTCTTAACGACGGACCTGAGTTCTTCTGCAGTTACGATCTGTAGTCTAAGGGATTCGATGGTATCCATGTTCGGTTAAGTGGTCATTAACTGGGTTGCTTTGGCCGCTAGGTTCAGAATTGTTTCTCTATCTACTGAACTCAGTGGCTCGTCCCGGCAAATCCTGTCACACAGATTCGGCGCCTTTTCCCTTACTCTTTTTCTAATCTCTTTTTCGGCGTCGGTTATGGCCTTGACAGGGATTTCATCCAATATACCGGCATTGACTGCCAGCAAAACCGAAAGTTGTTCCGGGACAGACATTGGTTCAAATTGTCCCTGTTTAAGGATTTCCCTGACTCGGCGGCCGCGTTCCAGTGTTTTACGGGTTTGGTCGTCAAGCCTTGTCCCGAACCTTGAGAATGCCTCCAGTTCCTCAAATTGCGAATAAGATAGCCTCAGATCGCCCGCTACCGATCGATAAGCGTTTAACTGGCTCTTGCCGCCGACACGGGATACTGATTTTCCGACATCTATTGCAGGCAATACACCTTTTTGAAAAAGGCGAGGAGACAGGTAAATTTGACCATCGGTTATAGAAATGAGATTTGTGGGAATGTACCCCGCGATATTTTGCGCTTCGGTCTCTGCAATTGGAAGAGCAGTCAAAGAACCACCACCTAATTCTCTCCTCAAATGTGTGGAACGTTCCAGAAGTCGGGAATGTATATAAAAGATATCTCCGGGGTAAGCTTCCCGTCCAGGCGGCCGACGCAAAAGCAAGGAAATTTCTCGATAGGCCCGAGCATGACAGGTAAGATCGTCAAAAACAACCAGCACATCTAAGCCCTGCTCCATAAAATACTCGCCCATGGTTGTCG
>JAZDKD010000105.1:0-5608 GCA_043803345.1 Pseudomonadota bacterium | reverse complement strand
TGATTACACCGCAATTGACGAGCTTGCCGGACAAATAGCGGCTAAACACATGGATGCTGGGTTTCCTGATATTCGGCCAATGCGACTGGACATCTAATCCTCAACCTTAAACAACCTTTGGTTTTCATAAGCGTGGCTTGTCAGGATTTACCTCGCCCGTTACGTTATGCGGGTCGTCCCTGGCCATGATTCTATCGTAGGTTGGGAATCGACCTGAACAACAACTATCGACGAAATGGCCGCAAAGTCCCTCAGAATCCGAAAGGACCAGATTGGAGCGACCTACTGGAGCGGGGCGGGTTATAGTCCCACTAATCGCGTTTGAGAGTAACATAACCGTAACCTTCTGATTCAGATAGTCTTTTCTTGGGTAGATTCGCTCCTGGACTTGTTTGTTAATCTCAAGAGAACACTCTTGAGACTATCCAAAGACAAAGATGACAGAGGCTTTTTCTTGTGGAATTTTGAAAGAACAATGCATAAGAAAGCAGTTACGCAGATTATTTCTAATATTAATTGATATGGGTATTGTAATTCGACATAATACGACGCAAGTTTTTCCGAGAGGTGAAATTTTTTGCTCGGGTCTATATGGCCCCCAAAAGGCCACAAAAGAACTTGCCACTTCAAGAAATCTCCCACTAGATGTGAACCCCAAAGGATGATTACGGCGCACAACAATCTCGGTTTATTTGTCAATTTTAGCCAATAAATTCCTGCAAGTATAGAGACGAGGCTAAAAACCCCTAAACTGTGGCTTACTCCCCTGCCAGGCATTCCGAAAAGGATATTTGCGGTTTTGTCAATAATATCAGGACCGAATGACGCCAAAACAAGTACGGCCAGATTCTCTCTTTGGAAATATGTAAGTTTTGCTATGCCAACAACGGCAAGGTGTCCAATTATCATGTTTTCCAGTATAATCCTATGTTTTGGTCAAACGCAAGAGACTCAGCATATGGTTGATTGTTGATGGATGATGTAAGTCTTAGCGGTCCGTCTGAGGACGTTGACATACGGAATGTTGGTTGGTACAGATTAATGCTCGGTCCAGGTTTTTGTTTGTCAGGATTTGACGAATGAAGTTTTTACTCTTTCTGCTTAGGAAAATTGCTCGATTCTCCATGAATTATCCACGAACAGTGGCGCTCACGAGCATGGTGATTTCCGTTCTGGGATTTTGCAGCATGCCCTGGATAGTTACCAGCACCAATCTGTTGGCAGGAGTGGGAAAAAGCAACGAAGTAATAAACCTTACAAGAGAGAACAGCCAACACTTTGGTGAAAGTGAGTCTCTGGTCCTGGTCCTGGAATTTCCCGAACCGCCAGGCCGGACCAGATTACAATTTATTCAAGGCCTTTCGGAGACTATATCAAGAGTTCCGGGCGTCAATAGAGTCCGGTACAGAATCATTGATCCAGATGACAGGAAAGAAGTCGAGACACTTTTCAAGCGTTTTTTGCTCGGGATGGGGGAAAGGGAACGAGAGGAGATTCAGCTAATAATGAGCCCAAATGGAGTAAAAGATTAATTTCGAAGGACACGTAATAAACTGATACTTTTGGAAAACGCCTATCTCCAGAAACAGCTACTAAGTGATCCCCTCGAATTGAGTTCGTTTGTAGCCCGTTCCATGGAAAAACAAACCGGTCCAATTGGTATTGGTGACCCCTATCTCTTAATATCAAGCCCGGACGCCACCCTTTATCTGGTTCAGATAGTCCCATATTTCCCGAGTTCCGACATCGTGAAGGCCAGAGAATTGGTGGAACGTCTTCAAAAGATTATTCCTGAAGAAGTTCAAAAGCTCAATAGCGACTGGGGGCTTTTAAAAGATAGCAAGGAACTTGAATGGCGCCTGACTGGAAAAACGGCTTTTCAATATGAATCGGACGTCATATTCGACGACGAAACCTTGAGATTGCTTTTAATTTCCTTTGGGCTTGTTCTCGTTACTTTTCTTGCGATCTACAGAAGTTTTGTTTCTTCGGCGGTATTGATGATACCCCTGGCGGCCGGAATAGGGCCAAACTATGGTTTGCTGTACCTCGCCTATGATGAGGTGAATCCTGTTGTGATGGGGGCCACAGGCGTGTTGCTGGGGCTTGGGGCGGAATACGGGGTTCATCTTTGGGGTCGTTTCAGGGAAGAATTTGATGGTCATGGGTCTGCTGAACATGCCGTATTTTTGGCTTATGAACAAACTGGTCCACCGGTAATCCTTGGGGCGCTTACCGGAATTGTCGCCTTTCTATGCCTGTGTTTGTCCAACCAGCCGGCGCTGGTTCAGTTCGGTTATTTTGGCGCGACCGGTTTGGCGCTAACCATCATGTCGACTTTGTTTCTTTTTCCGGCCCTTGTAACTCTTATGACACGACCCAATCGAGATTATTTCCCTAGGATGCATGTGAAATTTGGGCGTCTGGCTGGATTATACCGCAGCAATCCCGGCGTGATTGTCGCTGTTTCATGCGGTCTGATCTGCGTAGGGGCCTTTTTCGCAACTAAAGTTTCTTACGAAAAAGATCTTTTCAAAGTCTTTTTGGCTGGAAACATGCAATCAATGGAAGTCTCCCAGAAGATATCTCGCAAGTTTCATTCAAACTTTTCCCAATCTACTCAGCTAAGTTTTGATGTCGAAGATTTCCAGAAAGGACTTGTCATCCAAAGAGAATTAGACGCTATTCTTGAACGTAGAATGCTCGAATTTTCTGATGTGGCTTCTTTTGACTCAGTTTCACGTTTCATGTCTCCTGACCAGGTTCGGCAAGAAAATCTTAAAGTTCTTGAGGGTATAGCCAATTCCTGGCCCGAGCTTAAAAAAGTTTTTATAGAGGAACTTGAAAGTTCGGATTTTTCGAAAATAGCGATTGAAAAACTTCAGGCTTCTTTTGACTCAACCGGCGCAATGATCGCAGATCTGGTTGGTGAGGAACACAAGAACGCCCCAATAAATGATTCAGAGAAAATATCACAAAATGTCGCTAAATTTGGAGGCAAATATAGATTCCTGACTGACGTCAGATATTCTGACTCAATTACTAATCCCGAAGACCTAAAGAAACTTGACAGAGATCTACTCAGCGATCTTGGAAACTTGCCTGTTTCCATAAACATATCAGGAACCAGGCAGACAATGGAGGCTATTCTTTCAAGCCTGGTTGATGAACTGGTCAGACTGGGAATCTATGCCTTCTTGTCCCTGGTGATCATTTTTCTGATTGTTTTCCCTAACCCGCTGGGAGTTGGGCTGTGTCTGATCCCCATGATAGGTTCGTTTGCAATCACATTGGGTGTTTTCGGGATGGTTGGAGCCGGTTTACCTTTCTCTGTAGTGTGCGTGGCGCCCCTGGTCTTTGGGTTTAGCATTCACAATGGTATTCACGTTGTAATGGGGAGTTTACATGAAAAAGAAAGTGACATCAGAACGACTATGATAAGAGTGACTCCAAGAGCGGTTCTAACGTCTCTGACTATCATGGCGGGTTTTGTAGCCATGATCACATCTCGTCATTATTCGATGGAATTCCTTGGGTGGTCTATGATTGTGGGCATGATGACCGCCGTCCCTCTGACTTTAGTTACTCTTCCCGCCTTGTTGGACCTGGCGCAAAAGCATAAGACTCCAACACCTCATGAAATTAATGACTAACACTCAACACGGTTTTAACGGTGGCCCCAGAAGTTTGGCTACGATGTTGAAAGAAAAATACCATTCTAGAACTCTTCTGCTCGTCTTGACCATTTTATTCGGGGCAAGTTTGAGTTTGGCTTTTATTATAGGAGACATAGGTTTTCAGGGAGATGATTGGTGGGAGTTCTCCTGGCCCTATTGGTTTACCTTTCCCCAGTCCACATTGGAATGTATAAAGCTTTACAGTAGACCTATTGAGGGTCTTTACTACGTTTTGTTATATGAATCATTCGGATTTAACAGGTTTTTCTACACACTGACGGCGTTACTGCTTTTAGCTGGTTCCTGCGCATTTCTGGTTAGATGCCTGCAAAATGCTTTTCCTTGCAGAATCTCAATGTCATTAGTTTCGGGGCTTTTTGCCTTTTTTCTTGCCCCGGTTTCAAATCTCATTTACATGTGGCACACCGATAATTCACGATTGGCCAACCTTTTTTTCTGGTGTTCAGTATATGGTTTTCAAAAATGGGTTATGGCGTCGTGTTCGTGGACACGTTTAACAATCCCTGCGTTTTTTTATCTGCTGGCCTCGTTTACATATGAAAATTCCACCCTGATGATCTTCGGCGTTCCTCTGCTATTATGGCCGGTTTACCTTAGGGGCGCCAGGACATTATCAACGTCCAAATTTGTTTTCAGAGTATTCGGGGCCATAATTGGGCTTTTTGCCATGTTTGTAATCGCCCGGTTCCTGGTATTCGGAGGTGGAGCCGTTAAACAGAGTTCTTTAATTCCCCCGATTAGCCTCTTGCTCACTTATGCTATGGATCTTGCGGTGTACCTGGCTTATCCCTTCACTGATGTGACTCTTGACCCAGTATCCTGGTTGTGGGGCGTTCCTATAGCAATTGTCACCGCTGTCGCCCTGTTTCATCTTTACAAGATCGAAACCGGTTATTTCGCTGCGGTAGAGGGCGTGAACCAGACCTCCATATATGTAGCTTTTACCGGGCTGGCCTTCCTTGTATTGGGTTTAGCCCCCTACCTGCTAGCTGGATATACATCTTGCGTAGGTTTTACGAGCCAGAGCAGGATATATTCATCGGCGTCCTATGGCGTAGCCATACTGCTGGGGCTTGCGGTGTCATCGGGATCGAATCCAAAGGTTCGTTTTGCATTGAGGAGTTTAGGGGTTGTCTATCTATGCCTGATGGCTGTTTTCCTGTCGAGCTTAAGGAATGAATGGCAAGAAGCTCACAGGCAAAGGAACAGGCTTTGCGCCAGTCTGCTTGATCAAGTTCCGGGTGTTGCTCCAAACACAACTTTTCTTTTTCTGAATTTACAGTCCTACATTACCAAAAATGGCGTTGATCGGGCGGTTGTCTTTCAAGGGGTTGAGGGCCTGAACGAATGGATTAAAATGTTGTATGGAAAGAGAAACATTAACGCCTATTTCATATATCCCAATGGCGCCGTCGATTCGAATGATCAAGAGTACAGACAAGCCGCTGCGTCAAAATCAGGGGTTGTGGCAAGGGGTAGCATAGCGAATGGCTTAATTCCGTTGGATAGCTTGTTGCTTTTCAAACGGGAGTCAGATCAATTGCGATTGATTAATGAATTGTCACAGGATGGAAACCTTGCCGCAATCGAGTGGCATGGAATTTCAAAGATAGCGTCCAACAAAGAGCTAATCTTGTTACGATCGGAGTCGGCTCCCCCTAAGAGGTCGCTCTGCGGCCAATAAATACCAATCGACCTGGAAATTTCTGATCACAGTCCCTAAACGGAAAACCTGTCTGGTTGACAAAATTTGAAACATCAACAGGATTTGGCGCCGATTATGTAAAAATGACTTCGGAGCACGAACCTCTATCGTATGGTAGAAATTATTGGCGAATCGGATTGGGTTGACTCTCTTGGTCGTAAAGTTCGGGATAGAGTTTTCTTGCGCAATCCGGGCAGATGCCATG
>JAZDKD010000104.1:0-3169 GCA_043803345.1 Pseudomonadota bacterium | reverse complement strand
GACTTATGGAAATTCTTGATCTCGTCAACCATTATCATCCTGAGGCTGAAAGAATAGGAATTTATGGGAACGCTAAAGATGTTCTTCGGAAGTCTGTGGATGATCTAAGGCGTCTAAACCAATCTAAACTGGGGATCATTTATCTGGGTGTGGAGACAGGTGACGAAAAACTCCTGAAAAAAATATCCAAGGGCGCTGACTACGCAAAACTTGTTGAGGCGGCGCAAAGAGTCAAGGAAGCAGGGATACAATTGTCGGTAACGGTTCTCTTGGGTATTGGCGGGATGGACGGCAGTGTTGATCACGCTCAAGGGACGGCAAGAATATTGACGGACATGGATCCCGATTTCGTGGGAGCGTTGAGCGTCATCCTAGTACCGGGCACTCCCTTGTATGACGAGTTTTCAAAGGGACTATTTAGTTTGCCGGATCCTTTCGGTCTTATAGAAGAACTGCGAATCATGATAGCCGAGTCTTCGTTTTCAAACTGTGTCTTCAGATCGAATCATGCTTCTAATTATTTGCCTGTGAAGGCAACTCTTCCCGGCGACAAGAAAAAAATCCTGGCTGCAATAGACGCTGTCCTAAATTCCAAGGATCATAGAATGCTCAGGCCCGAATTTATGAGAGCTCTTTGATTCGAAATGTTTTTTAGTCCTTAAAGCATATTTCCCTGTGAAAGGAGTTGAGCCTTATGCGAGTGATCACAGTTTGTGTGGGAAGCGCCTGCCATTTAAAAGGTTCCCATGAAGTCATAAATTATTTCAAGGAAGCGATCACGGAAGCAGGACTCGAAAACAAAGTGGAGCTGAAAGGGACTTTTTGTATGGACCATTGTACGGATGGGGCCAATCTACTGGTTGACGACGTTTTGTTTCACGCCAATTCTGTTGATGACGCAAGAAAAATTTTCCAAGAAGAGATAATTGAAAAAATTTAAGAAGGTGGGCGGAAAATGGACACAGAAAAGACCATACGCATGCCTTGGAAGAACTGGGACAGCTTCACGCGTTGGGCCCAAGATTTCTCCCTGAAGCAGAAAGTGTTGGGAGGATTCTTAGGGGTGGCGATACTAGTCGGGTTGCTTACCGCAATAATAGGTATGCGGCTTGCCAGATACACTATCATCGAAGAAGCGCAGAAAAAAGTCTCCAGTGATTTGGCCACGGCTGATTTCATTGTCAAGAGTCATCAAGAAAATCTTGAGCTTAAAATAAGAATGATTGCCGGCTCGGATAACATTAAGGAATACCTGGAGCGGGGAGATTTTCCAGCAATCCGGAATCGTCTGGCAGTGATGGGTCTGGAGAATGATCTTGATTTTTTGTCTTTAATAAGTCCGGAAGGCAAATATATGGCCCGGGCTTTTCAACTGGAAAGCAATTCAATTGATTTGGGCAACAATTCAATAATAAATGCGGCGAAAGACGGCAAAGGCGCATCAGCGATGAAAATAGGAGAAGTTAGGGATCTTGTTGAGGAAAACCCTATCTTAGCCCAACGGTTTGGGACTAAACTCCCCAAAAATGGGCTCATGCTCGCTGCCGCTTACCCTATCTTCCGAGAATCTACCGTCATAGGAGTAGTGTACGGCGGTATCTTAATAAATAACAACCACCTAATTGTCGAGCGTATTGCCCAAAGATTGTTTCAGGAAAAACCTTACAAAGACAAGGAATTAGGTTTTGTAGCCATCTTTCATGGCACGGAAGCGATAAGTTCCTCACTCCGGGGTCCCGACAGACTACCTCTAGTGGGCTTCGAATTGAACCAGGACTTGAGGAACCAGGTTCTGGAAAAGGGGGAAACAGTTTTAGGACCGGAAAGTGAGTTTGGGGAAGACTATCTAACCGCAACCCAGCCCATCCGCGATTTTGAGGGGAAGATCATAGGCGCCATTCAGGTAGCCACATTGGAACGGCCCATACTTAATGTGATTGATCGCCTTGTGGGGGCGTTTCTGGTAATTGCCCTTTGCGGGGTGATCTTGATGGGTTCCATATCCTATTTTCTGGTCAACTGGATCAACCGGCCACTTGAACAGATGCTTAATGCGGCCAAGAGGGCTGCTGAAGGCGATTTAACTCACGAAGTCCCCGTCGTGGCGAGAGATGAGATAGGTCAACTTGCGGCTACTTTTAACCTCATGATAAGGAATCTTGCAGAATCCCGAAAGAAATTGGAAGAGTGGGGCACCCAACTGGCTTCAAAAGTTGCAGAGCAGACTGGTCAGTTAGATCAGGCCAGAGAACAAGTTGAAAGGGTAAAAAAGCTCGCGTCGTTGGAGAAGATGGCAGACGGTATGGCCCATATAATGGCCCACATATCGGATCCTTTGGTTCCTATTCCAGGGGGTGAAGACGCGTCACTCGCCAATTCTAAAATACTGCTTGTTGATCCTGATGAAAAAGTTTTAGAGCTTTCTAAACGTATTCTCGAAAACGATGGATTTGAAGTTAAGACCACACAATCAATCCTCGAGGCTTTTTCAGAATTGGAAAGCGAATTCTATGATGTGATTGTGACCGACATAGAAATGCCTGAGACGGGAGGCAAGAATCTACTCAAGGAAATTAGGATAAGACAACCGGAAATACTGGTAATTCTGACAGCTTCATTTAAGGCCACGGAGGAAGCTGTCGAAACAGTGAAGCTCGGAGCTTACGACTATATACCAAAACCCTTTGGACCGCACCAGTTGCTCTTGATGGTATATACCGCACTGCAGACCAGGCTCATGCTTGCTCGAACCAGAAGAGAACATGCGGCCCAAAGAGCGGAGACAATATTCCAGAGATTACCCGTAGCCATAGCCTTGGCTGATGACGCGCATAGGGTTGTATATAATAACAGGGCGTTTCTGGAACTCGCTTCCCGTGAATCTCAGGAAGAAGTTCAAGGGAAAGAATTCAAGGAACTTTTTGGTATTGATCCACTGGATGATTCAGAGGAGTCAGGGGGATCCCAGTGGTTGAAGTTGGAGAAGGTTGGAAGAACGGCCAAACTTTACAACTTCAGTTTACCCGAAGAGGATTTAAGAGTCCTCATGTTGCTGGACATCACTGAAACTGTAATTAAGAATCAACAAGCCGACGTTTTCAAGACAGAAACAATTAACAAGGCCCAACAGGTTATTCACGAACAGATGCGCGTAGCTCAGGAGATAGCG
>JAZDKD010000103.1:0-2191 GCA_043803345.1 Pseudomonadota bacterium | reverse complement strand
GGACCAGTGGTGGGCAAATTCAATACTACGGCAGTAATTGCTATCCCGGATATCAATTCGGGCAATGTCCAGCCAATTGTGCTGACAAGAGGATTTATTGCAACACGCACCGGGTATTTTAAGATCAGGCGTGTTTCCGAGAGTCCTTTTGCTCTAGCCGTTACCACATAAGGCTTGCGAAGTTCGTCCAGAAGGTTGCCCCGGATGATTCTTATGAATTTGGCTGTGTGGCCGAGTCCCACTATTACCACAGGAATCCAGAGGTGTTTGAACAGGTCCCAGATTTTCGCCAAACTCCAGGGAGCGTCAGCGAACTCAGGCGAGAACAGTCCGCCAATACTAAGTCCCAGGTATGCGTAGGACACCCACAAAAGAATTAGGGCGAGCAGAAAATTTGGTGTAGCCAGTCCAATAAAACCGAAAACCGTCAGCACATAATCAAGCCACGAATATTGATGGACAGCCGAATAGACTCCTATGGGAACAGACACTGCCCATGTGAACAAAAGAGTACATACCGAAATTATAACTGTCAGTTGAAGGCGTTCACCGATTAATTCCGAAACAGGCTTGTTCCATTCGAATGAATGCCCAAAATCGCCATGAACAAAGTTCCAAATCCATTTGAAATATTGAATATAAATAGGGTCATCCAGCCCAAAACGTTTTTTTAGAGATTCCAGTTCCGCGTGGTCGACTGTTTCACCACTGGCGCTCAATTGGGAAACGTAGGTTGTTAGAAAGTCTCCCGGAGGCAATTGAATGATCATGAAAGAGATCATGGATATTGCTATCAGCGTTGGAATCATGATTAACATTCGGCGAATTATGTATGCGAACATAAAACGATTCCTCTATGGAAACTCATAAACTGTGGAACGCAGTAGCTTGTCGATACTCCCAGAAAACCCGTGGTTCCATATTGATCATTCTATTTGACCCCAGCTTTCTTGTGTTCGAATGAAAATTGCTCAGGGTGGACTGGGCCGGGATTCGGATAGATCCAGCTTTGCAAATCTTTCTGGGGCAAATTAAACATTTTTTTGGAGACCACATAGTAGTCTGGAGGATCCTGAACTAGCCCTATCACCCAAAGATTTCTTTCATTTGCGGCTATTATTTTTGCGAACAGTTCCTTTTGGCGTTCAAGCGCCACAGTTCGCAAAATCTCATCGTATGTATTCATGAGTTCCTGGATTTCAGCAGGTGGTTCCTCTCCTTTGGTTCCGCCACTTTGGAACCAAAGGCCAAAAATAGGGGCATTCAAGCTTTCAGAGCTGAACGGGAAATACCATCGGGGATCTAGAAGACATTCAAGGCCCCCGTCACCGGGCCAAAGAGCTATGTCATGCGAAGCGCTCTGAGTCCTCTGCCTAAACAACTCCATTGTTTCAGATTTGACCTCCGTGTCAATGCCGACCACTTTAAGATTGGAGGCGATGATTTCAGCGCTGTCTACCCAACCGGGCATTGAGGTGACAACATCCAGAGCAATCTCGAGCGTCCTCCCGTCAGATAAGGTCCTTTTCCCATCTTTTGTCATTTTCAGGCCCATCTCATCCAACAGGGATTTTGCCTTTTCAGGATCAAACTCGGTATAGGCTCGTTCATAGGAATCGCTAAAAAATCCAGACTCTTTCAAAGGAGCTGCTTGCCTGACTATTCCCTTGCCCCGGCTAACTATTTTGTTGATCTCAGATCGGTTCACCGCATGGGAAAGAGCTATTCTAAAACGTCGATCAGAAAGGACTTCCCTTATCAACGGATCCTTGTGATTGAGATTCGGGGCCATCAGGATTCCGACTGAAGCCGAAAGAGTCTTTGGAACAAGCCTGAAATTTCCGGTGGCCGAACTCGCCAACAGCAGGACTGTATTCTGCATGCTGCCGAGATGACGGCCCTGCATATCAATTTCACCGGCAATTGCTTTAAGAATTATTGTTTTGGGTTCTGCGACAAGTTCATGAACGACTGAATCTATATAAGGCAACTGGTTACCATCTGGATCGACTTTCCAGTAATAGGGATTGCGAACAAGCGTGAACCTTTTTGACGGAGCCGGTGTTTTTGTGATCCATGCGCACAAGGAGGGGTATTTATTACTAACGAACATTGCATGTCTAAGATTTGAAACATCGTGGAAAAGCTTGGCCCAAGAAGTGGCCTTTCGATCCTTCATCAATTTTTCAAG
>JAZDKD010000102.1:0-5023 GCA_043803345.1 Pseudomonadota bacterium | reverse complement strand
CGCCTTCAAAAGTTCCCGCGCCAAAAAAACTAAATGCCATTTCCCGTCCATCATCATGGATTACATGGTGGCCTCCTTGCCAGCCTCCCGATCTCCAGACAGTGTGGGCATTCAGTTCTCGGACTAGACTTTGGACAGTATTGCCTTTGGTTTCTTCGCCGAGAGCAATGCCATTTACGGCAACAAAATTTCTTTCGATTCTTGACATATATCCCTTTCGTCCTAAGCTTCTTGAGCAAGGACTCATCAGTTCCGCTATTTATCGGAAGAGGGTGAGCAGGTTAAGCCATTTCTGGCTTAACCTGCTCGTAGTTTCACCTTAGTAAGGTGAATTCGTTATTGTTGAAGAGTGTGGGTTAGCGTTCCCCCCTGGGACTGTCGCCGATGATGCGGGCGTCTAGTTCGGGATGTCGTTGACGAATAACGGCAGCGGGAGGGGTCCTGACGCTACCGTTGATCAGCTTATCCCAGGGGATAGCACTGCCGAGTTGGAAGAGAGCAGTGATGTAGGTTAGTTCTGTTTGGCCAGCGGTCACGTTGGGGAGTTCGACGACAGCCAGTGCGTACTGCCTGAGGTTTAGCTCCAATCGTGGGTAGTCGGAGGTGACGGCTACACGGAGTTGTCTGAGCATTTGCTCACGGTTAGCTGCGCCGACATGTGCAGGAAGAGATGGGTTTTCCAGTGCCTTTCGGATCTGTTGGGCGTCATACGCTAACGCCATGGCGACTGGAATGCCAGTTCCTGCGAAGATCCGGTTGATACAGCCAATCACATTCTCTGCCGCGTCACGTAGTGGGTCGGTTGAGGGTGGTTGCATCATACCTTGAGGCATGACACCGCCACCGCCTGCCAAGGAGGCGAGGGCTGTCATCATCATGGCGGGGTTGGCGAAGGCCTTTTGCCAGGAATCGAACCAGCTACTCAGAAGATTCTGGAATTCGATAAGCGATGGCCACAGGTTGTTCTCAAGCCTTGTGAGCAGTTCGGTTTTCCTACCCTGTGTCGCATAACGTCCAGTGGCGCCGGGAATCGCTGCAAAGATTTCTGCGTAGTTCCGCTCGGTGAGTTGGCGTTGCATATCGAAGAAATCTGCTGGAACCGGCTCTTCGAGTGATTCGGCGTGTTTCTCCATCATTTCGACGAGGAGGTTCGGCAAGTTGTAGAGGCCGACCTTAGCAGCCAGAGCGGCGCTCACAGTGCCGATAACGGTTTCTGTACTGAACTTGAGGACTCCACCGACTTTCAGTGCGGCAAGCCAGCTGACGTCTCCGGGAACTTGGGGCAGGACGTTGGTTGGGATCATAGAGCTGATGGTCTGGGGGGTTGCGGTGGCAGGGGTGAAAGCCGCCGCTACCTTTTTGGCGGTGACAGGTTTGCACCCGCTGAACTCCTGGATCTCCTTCTCGCTGAGCATGGCCACTTCGGTTCCGGTGGTTGCTCCTGATTGTTCTTCGAGCTTTGCGATTTGGTCTTCAGTCAGACCAAGTTCGGTGAGTTTGGCTTTCAGTTCGTCTTGCATTTCGGACTCCTTTTCTAGTATCGCTGTTAAGCTGCTGAAGAAGTTGTCGTGCTTAGGAAGCTTTTGATTCCCTCCTTTTTCTCGTTTGCCTGCAATTATGCTGCTGCTGACTCGACGGGGGTGATATTTTCATCCTGTCTGGGATGGCCGATAGGCCACGCATGGCGATAGTGGGCAAACACGTCGCCGGGGCGGGGGATATCCTGATATCCGGGAAGCCTTGACTGGGTGCTGAAGTGTTCTTCTGCTTGGTGAACCCAACGCCAGATCATTTCGAGATTGGCCGCATCGATGGTGGGTTTGTCGGCGCCGCTTCGGAAGAATTCGACCAGGCCCTGTTTCGTAGGATTCGAAGCCTCAGTCACGTAGATGAGGGTGGCGCGAACATCGGCCAAAAGACATGGGTCAGTTACCTGGATGACTCGACTTTTGCCCAGTTGTTCAGCCCACCACTCAGATGTACGTGGAAGCATCTGGTTATAGGTTCCTGCAGTGGGTACTTGAAGGATGAATAGGTGCCAGCGTTCGAGAAGTTGCCGGCAAATCTCGCAAGTATCCATTCTGGAGAAATCTCCACTCTGGCCCAGATACTCCTTAACGCCTTCTGCGCTGACGAAACCTCGTCCGATTTCGTCCAGGGTAAGGGTCATGTAGCCCTTGAGGCTATAGAAGGTCCAGATGTCGGTGAGGATCGATAGGGCATAGAATAGGCCCAAGTCATAGTCCTCGGTTGCACTGTCATTTCCCATGCTTGCAGGTAGGAGGAGGCGGACTTGATCGGCACTTCGCTCGTCTGATTCGAACTGAGCCATCTGGACGACGGGGAGACCATCATGGCGGACATTGTAGACGTCCTGAACTACGCCGCTAGCCAACTGGGGATTGTATCGAGTTCGAACACCATCCAACAGTGTGTATTGGCGCTCGGCTGCGTGGAAGAAGTCTTTCAACCAATGGGCGGTGCTACTAGTGCCGTCGAAAAGACTAAGTACTGGCAGAGAAATGCCGCGGGCGAGGAGGTAGGTTCCAGCTTCGGTGCCTGGAATCATCGCATTGCGACAGACACGCGGCGGCTTGCCGACAATGTCGACATTGGGGTGGAGTTTTCCTGTCTGATCACGGTGTTGTTTCCCCGCGTCATGGACATCTTCCTGACGCATTCTCATTTTACTGACTGTTTCCTCAAAGGTTCTTGCGTCGAATTGGTGGATATCTTTGGTTCGTGCCATCTCTAGCTCCTTGATTGTGAGTTATCGAATTGGTTTGGTTCCAGGTCACAAAATAAACCCATAGCTGCTCCTTTCTCAGAGCGAATTAACCCGTTATTAGATCATTCGGTTTTACACTCTTCATTTATTAAGGTGCGAGGGTTGATTAGAAATGATTTGTCAACTAAATGGTTGAGTTATCTCCTTTTTAATCAGTGTTGCAATCTTACTACATGCACAGGGTTAAATCAATTGTTATAGGGTCGTTGTTGGAGGTTGACAGAACTGTTATGATGTAGGGTATATGGGAGAGAAAAATCCGGTTGGGGTGGAAATGGATGAAGGGGGAATTTTGCCACTATTAAAGGGTGGGGTAGATAGTATGTTGGAGGAGGGGGAAATTGACGCGATCGCGTTTTTAGAAGAGAGATTTAAGAGTTTGGGCGGTACGGGTTGTTCGGCTCTCGATTTTTTGGTAAGAGGGCAAGATGATGATGAGTGGGTGAGGATGAATGAAGCGGAACAACAAATGTGGTTGGATTTATGTGGGTTGTATTATAGACAACCGCAAAAGGAGAATATTTGGTTAGATGATTAGCCGACAGGGTTACAGCTGTGATCGGTAACGCGCTTTTCGGGGTGGCAGGGAATCCGCCAAACTTTTGGCAATCCAAGTTTTCGGGAAATAGGGCGAATGCGCCGGAGTGGTTACACAGTATTGGGCTTGACGCTCTTGAAATTCAGTGTGGTTATGGAGTGAGAATGTCAGATGCCCAGGCAGAGGCCTTTAGGCTGAATTCTAGAAAATACAAGATTAAACTTTCGATACACGCGCCATATTACATTTCTTTGGGTAATAGAGATGGTGTCGTGAGTAAAAACTCTTTAAATGAACTAAAGAAATCGGTTGAGCTTGCACAGAAGATTGGAAGCGACAGAGTCATTTTTCATCTTGGTTCGACGCTTGGGAATAGGGAAGAAGCGAAAAAACAAGCAATTAAGACATTAATGCGACTTGAAGAAGAAGTAAAGATGAAAGGAGTTCGGCTCTACCCTGAAATTGCAGGAAAAGTGAATCAACTGGGGTCATTGGATGAGATTATCTCAATTTGTAAGTCGGTACCTTACGCATTCCCATGTATAGATCTGGCTCATTTGCATGCTCGGACAATGGGGACATTGATGACGAGAAAAGATTTTGACCAGGTAATTGATGAAATAGAGAAAAAACTTGGGGATGAGGCGATAAAAAATCTCCATATTCATTTATATCCAGTTGAATGGGGAGGAAAAGGGGAATTAAGACATAAAGCGTTTGCTGACAAAATTGAAAAAACACAACAAGTGTCTCTTTTTACAACAGCGGCTCACAATCAAGGCATTTATTACCCAAGGTATGAACCGTTCATAGATTTAATTGTTCAAAGAAAGATATCACCGGTGATTATTTGTGAGGCAAAAGATTCTCAAGATGTTGGGGCATTAGAGATGAAAAGTTACTATAATGTACTTTTGGCATGACAGATATAGTCGAAACAGAAAGACAAAGGCGAGTATTGATTAATAGTGCGAGTAGAGCTGATCTTGGGGTAATCGAGAAGATATTAAGAGGTACGGTTCAAACTCCATACGGAAGCGGTCAGGTTGAAGAGGCTGAGGTTAAGGATGAACTAGAGAGAATCAATAAAGCGTTAGATTCAAGCGAAGAGGGACAAATATTAATTGCCAGAGATGAAGGAAACGAGGTCTTGGGTCTTGCTTTTTTTGGAAAACCTGACCAACGACTTGCTGATTTTGTTAAAGCGGATCCGACGACGACGGTAGAATTACGACTTTTATATTTAGATCCTGATAAAAGAAAACGGGGGATAGGGAGTAGTTTATTGGAGAAAGTTGAAGAAACTGCCAGAAATACGGGGATGCACAGAATCGTGTTATCAAGCGGCCCACGATATATCTTAATAGGATCAGGAAGTTTTTATTTGAAAAGAGGATTTAGATCAATCGGAACGATAGCCAATTATTTTGAAGGGAAATATTGGGCGAGAGTGTTTCAAAAAGAGCTTGACTAGGTACCTCGGGAATTTGACTGATTTTGATGGGTAAGTGGTAAAATTCGTGTATGAGTTTATCGGTGGGAATTGTGGGATTACCTAATGTCGGGAAGAGCACGCTGTTTAATGCCTTGCTAAAAAAACAGCAGGCTTTTGTTGCCAATTTTCCATTCGCAACAGTTGAGCCGAATGTTGGAGTGGTGCCGGTACCGGATGAGCGGTTAGAGAAGTTAGCCAGAGT
>JAZDKD010000101.1:0-11230 GCA_043803345.1 Pseudomonadota bacterium | reverse complement strand
ACCACTGCCCCTGATTTCCCGTCCGTGATCAAGAATTCCGTTATTGGCTATCAGCAATTTATCTCCCGGTCCATAGGGGCTCTTACGTCGAAAATAGCCTGGCCAGACAACAAAACCCGGCCAGACATTTCTATCACATCTTTATCGGTTCCAAATTGACCAATACATTGTAAAGTTGGATAGTCCAGCTTACAAGAGGAATCCTCTTAGGGCTGTTACATAAGATTCACTATACACTTTCATCTTTCCAGTTGAGCAAGGTTGTAAAAGAGGAGATTATAGGCACCGGGGCAATAACCAAAAAGGTTCTGGCGAAGAACGCCACGGTTGATTTGAAATGGAAAGACCGAGAAATATTCGGGGTAAGCGCTACCTGGTTGTTTGCTGGTTATCAGCCATTCCTTCTTGAATCAAAGGACTTGATGATTTGACAATGGCGGTTCATTTGCTTGCACCATGGATCAATCGCTGAAAAGAGGCATGGATGGAATCGATTTTAAACACGGCTATTAAGATTTAAGAAAAATCGACCTTCGGCACAACATTTAATTACGGCGACCCCAGCTCAGAAAATAAAAATGGCTCTAATTGTAGGCATCGGTCTGGGTTGATCTCCTAAACGGGTCCAACGGTTTTGGCGGATTTTTTTGCGTTAGTAGACAAGGGTTTTTCAGAACAAGGCGTCGCCCTTGAACGCTCAGGAAGACACGGTTAGACAAAAAAGGTTGATCACAGAGACATGATCAACCTTGCCACGGAATTTTCGCAGGCAATTTGCTACAAAAATCAATTTCTCACGGTACACCCTGAACTAGAGAAAATCTTATTTACATGGGATCCCTCTGATTGTGCACTCGGCAGTCCCGACCGTGGCTCTAGTCAACTTTTCTACGTTCTCCCGCGCTTTTTCAGGGTCTTTGACCCACGTACGATAGAATTCGTATGGACATTCAGCTACGCCAGTGGGGTCCGATCCTTTTGACCCTATACATCCTGTATATCCCCGATGCAGTAGCTTGAACAGGTGATTCTGGGATTGCCAATTTTTTCTGGCGTCTCTGATGAGGCTAACCGACAATTCAGCATATTGGTTCTCCATGGGAGATTCCCCAGTTTCTCCCAAGGTCCTACCATCAAATCCTACAATGGCGGAATGTCCAAAATAATAATATACCCCGTCCCATCCGGCAGCATTTGCTACTGCGACATAGCTGGTGTTGGACCACGCCATGGCTTTGGCCATCAATACCTGCTGTTCCTTAGGTGGATACATGTAACCCTGACACCTAACGATCAACTCCGCGCCTCTCATTGCACAATCACGCCATATCTCAGGATAATTCCCATCATCACAAATGATCAGACTAACCTTCAGTCCTTTAGGCCCCTCACTTACATAGGTACGATCGCCTGGATACCATCCCTCAATTGGGCACCATGGCATTATCTTTCGATATTTCTGGACTATTTCACCCTTGTCATTGATCAGAATCAGCGTGTTGTAAGGTACTGAGGCTGGATGCTTCTCGTGTTTCTCGCCTGTAAGTGAAAAGACGCCCCACACACCGCTTTTCTTGCAGGCTTCGGAGAATATATTTGTTTCCTCACCTGGCACTATAGCGGAGAGTTCCATGCACTCAGCAGGATCGTAAAGAATACCTTCTGTGCTGTACTCGGGGAAAATTATCAAATCAAGGCCAGGATGACCGATTTTGACCCCTTCGATGTACTGCGCTATTGCGTGACAGTTATCAATGATCTCTTTCTTGGTGTGAAAACGGGGCATTCCATAGTTAACTACCATGACGCCAACACAATCGTTGCTCGACGATATGTCTCCGTGTCTCATTCTGTCACCTCCATGAAGATAAATGGTTATTTTTTAGAGTAATAGGCGCTGCATCCAGCAACTAGTCTGAACAGCGCCTTTCTTTCACGACGACTTTGGAAGCCATGGCCAAACCTGTAAGAGAATCAGATATCCCGCCACTCCTGTAGCCACAGCATTTGCGATGGTCCATCCAGCCGTTGTTCTAGCGATCTGCAATCCCATCCCCAAGAGCAGGAAAAACATGAACCACAAGCTAGCCCACATCAGCCAAAGGACAAACAAACCGACATCCGGCAGTGCCGTGAATGCCGTAGGCACCGCAACGATGGCGACTAGAAGGCAGTACCAGCCCAGCCCCTTGCCATCAAGATCCCATATTGAATTTATTGCGACCCATAGGTAGGTGAACGCAAAGAGCAAGGACTGCATCGCGAAAAAATAATTGATGATATCTTGCCCTTGCAGAAACACCGTCCTCATCACGCCCGCAAATATCAGAACACCCGTGAACACATTCATGGGGAATACTTGCTTACCATCCAGTTTCCCCAAGAGCATCAGTGCGTTGATGAATAGAACAAAGCCCACATACACCAAAGCGCAACCTAACATTCCCATGGTCGAACTCCCTTTTGGTCAGCGTTTACCCTGCAGGAATCTAGGAACTCGTTCTTGTCTCGTTTTCTATTCTTATAACCATCGCGACGGGTCTATAGCGAATTTGCAACATTAGTGCCAAGTCAGAAAGATTTAGTAGACATCAAACGTGAACCATCGTAGTTCGTGGCCCAGCATCGAACATTAACCCGGCTAATGATCACTGAGCCAGGAATTGTGAATATTTAGAACTTTTTTATGGGAGCAATTAAACGGTCATCTTTTTGTTGATCCAGCAATCAGATATTCAAACAAACGTAACAGGCATGTGCAATTCTCAGTTAAAGCGTTTCAATCTGGGTCAGTTTGTATCAAGATGACACGGGGAAGTGTCCGGCGTGACGCAAAGAGTCGACCAACCAATTACAAGAGACAAGGTCTGAAATTTCGTGTCATCACCAAATCCTGGCCGATATGTTTCATTGAGGGCAAAAAAAACAATCGTGTCTGCGTCTCCCCGAGAGCTTGAAAGTAATCTTAATGATTTTCTAAAGGTAAGATGGCCAGGAATTTGTCAGAAACGACTGAGAGTCCAATCCGGGATGAACTGCTTGGTTGCCGCATCAAAATCTAGAGGTTGGATGAATGTAATATCTTTTTAGTTTTCTGTAGAGCGTGCTTCGCCCTATGCCGAGGCTACGAGCTGCTTCGCTAATATTGAACCAGCTATCCCGCAGCGCTTGCCGAATTCTATCTTCTTCAACTTCCATCAGAGTTTTGACTCCTTTGGGGGCGAGGACTGACGGATCGCTCTTCTCATATAAGTATTGTTCTTTATGACGTCGTGAATCCGGGGACAGTTTTTCTCGAGTAACTTGCCAAGGTTCTATCAACTCTCCCTGATCCGGTCTGGGCAGTTGACAGCCAGTTATGCCGGAACCCAGATGCGCTGGTAAATGATGCGGGTTTATCTCCGGGGAACTCCCGGATAGATGAAAGGACCTCTCCACATAGTTAACCAGTTCCCTCACATTCCCAGGCCATTCGTATTCTTTGAGCAAACGAAGGGATTCGGGATTGAAGCGCTTCATTTGCCGTCCGCGCTTATTAAAATTTCGCAAGAAATGATCTGCCAACAAAGGGATATCTTCAGGGCGCTCACATAGTAAAGGCAGGTGGATATGAAAGACGCTAAGTCGGTAGAAAAGATCAGACCGAAATCCGTGTCCGTCAATTATTTCTAATTCCAAATTCTTGTTGCTAGCGCCAATAAACCTAACGTCCAGACACGTAACCTTGGTCCCGCCGACGCGTGATATCTGTTTGTCTTCTATCACTCGAAGTAGATGGGCCTGAAGGTCATGCGACATTTCCCCGATCTCATCAAGAAACAGAGTTCCACCGTTTCCGAGTTCGAACTTACCAGGGTTGCCATTTTTCTTGGCGCCTGTGAAGGCACCTCCATCGTAACCGAACAATTCCGCTTCTATTAAATCTCGCGGAATGCTCGCACAGTTAATTGCAACGAAAGGTTCTTGTCTGCGCCTACTGCAGAGGTGAATGTACCTGGCCAGAATCTCTTTCCCAGTTCCAGTCGCCCCGGTAATTAAGACATTCGAGGATGTGGCGGCGGCTATCTCGGCCATCTTGACACAATCCAAGAATTTCTGATTAAGACCTATAGGCGGAGTGGATTCATTTTGTGCTGATTTGGTATCTTTACTCAGGATTGACGGTCCCCGATTCGCTTCTTTGTGCTCCGGGGGTATAGGTCCTGGGGATGACCAAATGACGTCGATTTTTCCATGCTTGTTGATACGACCGATATGACACCACTGCCAGAGATGTTGCGTATTAGGGGCCATAATCAATTGTCCCTGAGGGCCATGGAAGTACAGGTCTTTTAGAACCATGCGTATCTTTTCGGCTTCGTTGTTCCCATAGGGCAAAGCCTCTGCGTGTTTGTAAGCTTCGAATAAATGATGCACCGCTCCGTAGGTCGTCATCATTTCTCTACTTATTGCAACGTCGTTGAACTTCCGACGGAACCCGTCAACAAACTGGTTGTTAAACTCTGTCTCGATAGTCTGGAAATAGGGAGACGCACAGATGTGTCCAAAAGAAACATCCTTGGCCATTAAGCTTATTTCTCGTTCGGATGTAAGTGGACTCACTATAGGAAACGCAAACACATTCCTTTTAAACTCTGCGTAAAAGGAGGGAACGCTAGTACCCACCAAAGTGGAAAAAACCACGGCGGACCTGTTTGATTTTGTCAATTTCTTGAGATTCCTAAAGAATTCCCCGAAACTTGTGCAGCCCAATGGGAAATAACTTTCAATAAGTACTTTCCCCCCGCCGTTTTCAATCCAATATCTGGCCTGCTGATTGGTGGAGCGAGGATAAATATAATCAGAGCCCACTAATACAAAGTTTTTCGAAATATTATGAAATGTCCAGCAAAGTAGCGGTATTACTTGCTGGTTTGGGACAGCGCCGAGATAAAAGATGTTGGGGTGGACCTGATTGCCTTCATAAAGGGTCGGATAAAGCAACAAACCACCAGTCTCGTTTAGGGCAGGTATCACTGAATTGCGGATCGAAGACATGTAGCAGCCTATTATTGCGTCCACCCTGTCTTCTGTAAACAGTGAATAGGCAAGGTTTGCCGCATCATCCGGACTTGATTTGTCGTCTCTGATAATAGGTTTGAATGTAAGGTCTGTGCTTTTGTTGACCTCATCGATGGCCATGAGGGCAGCCATTAACTGGCCCTTACCCACTACTGAAATAGTGCCACTGAGAGAAAAAAGTAAACCAACCTTTCTGATCATTTGCTTTTTCTATCAAATCGGATGCTATGACCCTTTATTGTAAATGGTTTTAAGAAATCCTGGTCAAAGTGCGGGCACCCGCTGCTGAGATGTTTTAACGTCATTGGGCTTAAAGAGATCCGCGTGCTTTACTGATGGTCCGGACAGAGACTCCCAAAAACTATTGTCAAAAAACCCGACTCTTTACTCCCGCAGTGCGGTAATTTGTTGGAAGAGTCGCTCAAACAGAAAGTGAATTTTACCCAAGAACTGGATGGGAATGCTGCCTGCGCCAATGCCGGTATGGATATCCCGCCAAAAGCCTCATGACACTCAAAAGCTCCTTTATGGAAATCGTAATTTTTTCAATCAGAGCTCTTGCAAAGTATACTGAACAAATGAGGTTATCCAGAATGTCGGGACTCAACACCTGGAAGGATCCATTACCTACACAAGGGTTTAGCCCTGAAATTTGAAGGGGAGAGTATCGTTTGGAATTCTGTTTAGGTTGTCTCATGTCCAAGCCATATGAGTTGAATCGCGATCAAATTAATCCCGATTGCGGCCTTTAAATTAGAACAGACAAATTCTTATCGTGAGTTTAACATGCCGATAGGCGTTATGTCAATCTATTTTTAGAAAAACCTCCTGCAGCGACTACCAAAATAAATTCATAACATTTGTCCTTATTTGACACACGTTGAGATTATGATGACAACCAGCATAAAACATAGTGCTCGATTGATTACAACAGGATGTGAATGAGCCTGATGTTCCAAACGCTGAATCATGATATTTAATCCGAGCAGCCGTTTTTCACTATCACGGCAGCTCAAAAGGAGCCATGATGTTATTTCGAGCAGCTTTTTTAATTCTGTTTCTGTTTAATGCGATTGCATTCTCCTCCGACATATCCACATTCCGGGGCAAAGTGATCGGAGTGCTTGATGGGGACACGATCGAAGTCCTGAAGGACAAGGCGCCGGTTCGCATTCGGCTGTACGGGATTGATTGCCCGGAACACGATCAGGATTTCGGGACTAGAGCCAGGCAGTTTACTTCGGAAAAGGTCTTCGGGAAAACCGTTGAAGTGGTCCCAGTGGAGAAAGACAGATATGAGAGACAGGTCGCCAAGATTTACATCGATGGCAAATACCTCAACCAGATGATCGTCGCTGAAGGATTCGTCTGGTGGTACAAACGATACGCCCCGAAGGATGCAGATCTCAAGGAAGCTGAAGATGAGGCCCGGCGGTCAAAGAAAGGTTTGTGGTCACATCCGAGTCCGATGCCGCCGTGGAAATTCAGAAGACAGAAGGCGTCAACGGACAGGGAAAACCAACAAAAACTGATCCAGAGTAATATGTCACGGCAACATGAAATCGAGGGTTTTTCATATACTCGACTGCAAGGATTACAATTGCTCGAACTTTACGGCGAAGATCATTAGTCCGGAAGAGGCCTCTGGGAATGGATATCGGCCGTGTAACTTATGTTCACCGTAGATTGTGTTCAAGGGGAGATATCGCAAATTGGGATCCCTTATGGCTTGTAATACATGAGTGAACGGGCGAATGGGCTCACGTTGTTCGTCAGGTTATTTAACTCCTCCACAGTCAGTGGGTGAAACATAGAGGCCATTGCGACGTTTTCTTCGAGTTGGCTCAAATTGTCACATCCTATCACAACGGTGCTGATCGGTTGTGAAAGCGCATAGTAAAGAAACGGCTTCATGGATTTATACCAGGGAAGTTGGGTTGCCAAGCCCCTGAAATAGACTTTCATCCCGATAATTCCCATACCTTTGTTCTGCGCTGTTGGAACGACATTTTCGACAAAGCTGTTGTAACCGGATTCAGCCGGATTTACCGGTAGCAGGACAGTATCGAAATCAAAGAGTTCCAGGCACTGTTTCAGTATGGTGGGGTCGTGATGACCGGTCACCCCGATGAACCGGACCAATCCATTCTGTTTTGCTTCATAGAACGCTTCAATAGATCCTCCTTTGCGGAATATGGCGGTCACATCGTCTTGCGTACGCACGTCGTGAACCTGCCATAAGTCCAGGTAGTCGGTGTTCATGTTTGAAAGAGTCTCGGCCAGGTGTACTAGTGCGCCCTGCTTGTCTCTGGCGTGCGATTTACTGGTGAGGAAAACCTCCTTACGGCGATCCCTGAGGGCTTTCCCGTAATAATTCTCGCTACCAGAGTAGGCCCTGGCCGATTCGCAGTAGTTCACACCCAGGTCTATCGCATGATTGATCAATTTCACAGCGTGCCTGTCATGGCCTAATGTCCTGAGTAGTCCTTCGCCGCCCAATCCGATGAGTGTAACCTCTTGTCCTGTAGATCCGAGTTTCCTTTTTTGCAGCTCCATCGTTTGACCCTCGTAGTTTGATACACAAAGTATTGGTCAGAAATGGGGCGAGAGCAAGTGCCTGTCCTCAGCTTTTTTCAGGCAAAAGTCCTGGATCTCTAATTTGAGAAGTGTTACATAATCCGAGGGCAAGTCCATCTCAACGCACTGTCGCTTCGGTTAACCGGGGGTAAGGAGGACGCATGTCGGCTGATCTTAAGAAAATTCAAGTTCAGGGCGGCGAGGTCTTGGACCGGCCATGTAATTCCCCCGAACCAGAACCCTGCCCGATGGTGAGCTGGCTTAGTCCCAAGCAACTGGCCCTCACCGCAGTTAACGTGGCCATTTCCGCTGCCCTGGGGACGCGCGCGGACATGCGGATGATGCAGGCCCAGATGGAGGGGCCACATTTCATCGACTACGAGTTTTGCAATCCGGAAGATGATTTCTGGTTCGACTATATGGCTGATACCGGCGACGGTTGGGAGCCCACTTTGTCTATGGCCAGCCTGCTTACGCAAGAGTCGCTCACTACGGAATCGAGCGGAACAAAGTACGTCCTGCCCCGAGGGAAATTCCTGGTGTTGGGAGGGGACGAGGTCTACCCGTACGCCAGCAAACTTCAATACAAGAACCGCCTAGTTGGACCCTTCGAATATGCCAAGCAGTCCAGTGTTTTTTCCAAAATTGGTGAGGCCGCTCACATGTTCGCCATACCGGGTAATCACGATTGGTATGACGGTTTGGTGAGCTTTATGCGTCAGTTTCAGCAGAACAGGCACATCGGAATCTGGAAAACAAACCAGAAAAGGAGCTATTTCGCGCTCAAACTGCCTCACCGATGGTGGTTGTGGGGAATTGACACGCAACTGGAATCAGACATCGACTGGCCTCAGGTGAAGTTCTTCCAAAAAGTGGCCAAGAGCATGGACGATCATGATCGCCTTATACTTTGCACAGCGGAACCGTATTGGATTTACGCTGAACTTTACAAAGACAAAGACCTTGATAACAACCTTAATTTTCTTCTTGGGCAGAAGGTTCTAGGTGATAAAAGAATACACCCGTATCTTTGTCTCTCCGGAGATCTGCACATTTACCGTCGACATCAGGACGTTTCAGACACGAATAGGCACAAAATAGTCTCCGGCGGCGGCGGAGCTTTTAGTCATCCAACACACAACGGCAGAGTCGAAAGTATAACGCTTCTCGAAGCAGATCCTTCGAGAGCCAGGGAGTCAGGCAAGCTCGTTCCTCATTTAGAAAAAAGTGGACCCGACATGCCCCAGGGTGAAAGCGTTACAGACATCACCGCGTCGCCTGAAAATAACCCGGATGAGATCCCATGTGTGCTGAGAACGTATATGCAAGCGGCTGACCAATTCCCACCTGAGCAGATCTCTCGACGTCTTGCCTGGCGGAATTTGATTTTAGGATACTACAATCCAACTTTTGGGGTGGTAACAGCGATCCTCTACGTGATTCTCGGATGGGCATTGACGTCATCCACAGCCACATTTCTAGTAGGAATCGTCTTAACCTATTTCATTGGATGGGCCTTCTGCGATGCACTCATCGGGCGGTTCTTTAGACACTTATGGGGCGGCATGGCTCACGGCATGGCTCACTTAGCTGCTGTTTGCTCCCTTTCCTTTATTGAACATATGGTGAGTAATCGCTGGGCATTTCTAGGCGACGTGGTATTATATCCCCTGATTGTAGGAACAGGGGGATATATTCTGGGACCGGTAATTTTAGGGGCTTACTTGCTCGTCTCGCTCAATTGCTTCAGTGTGCATCACAATGAAGCATTCTCTTCGTTGCGAAACCCTAATTACAAAAATTTTCTCCGAGTAAACGTCGCCAAGAACGGGACTTTGACAATATATCCAGTTGGCGTCACGACGCCCAAAAGTCCGCCCATCTTGATTGAACAACCAATAGCAATCGAACCAGAGAAGCCAGGGGATTCCGGCGCAAAGATCTGAACAAAGTGGACGCCCACTTGGACTACAGAAATGATCTGTAAGAAGGTCTAAAATAACACCGATCATCTGAGATCGCCGGTCATAATAGCCTTAGCCTAAAGACTAGGAAGTCAATGATGCCGTGGCATGTTTATCTTCTTCGATGTTCTGACAACAGTCTCTACTGCGGAACGACAACGGACGTAGAACGCCGGTTAAATGAGCACAACCAGGGAGTAGGATCTCGCTACACTCGGTCAAGGCTGCCAGTCAGGCTGGCCTGGTCATCGGGAGAGTTGTCCAAATCAGAAGCGTTTAAGGAAGAATACCGAATCAAGAGGTTGAGCAAGGTTATGAAAGAGGGAATCACTGATGCCAGAGGAAATAAGAAAAAAAGCCCTGGCGAAGAACGCCAAGGCTGATGCGAAATGGAAAGGCCGAGAAATATTCAGCCAAACTTGACATGGTCGTTTAATGGTTACCACCTATTCCTTTTGGAATCAAAGGACTTGATGATTTGACAATGGCGGTTCCGTTGCATGACTCATGAATCAATCGCTGAAAAGAGGCATGGATGAAATAGATTGTAAACACGGCGATTGAGGCGGCGGTTGAGATTTAAAAAAACAGCCTCCGGCATAAACTATAATTACGGCGGCCCCGGCTCTGAAAATCAAAATGGCTGTAATTGTAGGCATCGGTCTGGGTTGATGTCCTAAACGGGTCCAACGGTTTGGGCGGATTTTTTTGCGTTTGTAGACAAGGGTTTTGGAGAATAAGGCGGAGCCCTTGAACGTTCAGGAAGACACGGTTAGACAAAAAAGGTTGACCACAGAGACATGATCAACCTTGCCACGGAATTTTCGTCCGGCAATTTGCTCCCTTTTGTGGTTATTGGCGTCTAGTGTTGGGTTTATCTTGGTCCATTTTGGAGCTAATCATTAGCAAGAGCTTACCTTAACGCTTTAAGCTAAGTAGTTTGGTAAATTTGGTCCCATTTTTTGGGGATATATAAGTGTATAAATGATGATACTAATCTATAACTAGCTGAAAGGATTAGGTAACATCAATGTGGTTAACTAACTGGTTCGCATTCTGGATGCAGGGGTCACTACCAAAATTTGGCTAGTGTAATGGCTAATATTCGAAGGCAATCGTCAAACGAACCGCCATTTTGTGGGGGACCCGTATGGGGATCAACAACCAAACGGTTTTCTTTGGAAGCCCGGCAGCCGACAGGATAACCCGGCGTCGGGTGAACTCATAGACGATTGGCCCCTTGGTCCCTTCCGACACCTTCCGGCGATACCAGAAGTAGTCGTTCATCTTTCTGGCCAGATCCTCCACGGTCAAGGGCTTGGTGTCAGGAGCAGCCAAAACTCTCTTCCTGCGTTCCTTTCCGCCCCAGCGGTACTCTTTGGTAATGGTCATCGGTCGCTTTAACCACCATTGGGTATATTTGGGAACCGATACGAAGTAGGTTTTGCCAGGCAGTGCCTCAACTGCTGAGATAAACTCTGGGCTGGCCCCGTACAAAGAGTCGGCAAGCACATACTTGAAAGGCAGGACATCTTCTTGGCTGAGGGCAGTGAGCATTTCTGCCGCCAGTTTGGGCTTGGACTGGAAACCAATTTCAGCAGGCAGATTGCACTTTGTTCGTCGCTCAA
>JAZDKD010000100.1:0-2360 GCA_043803345.1 Pseudomonadota bacterium | reverse complement strand
GGGTGCACATCATGTGTTCCATAACATGACCAGCGGAAAGATTGCGGAAATTCTGGAACCGGTATTAACTGCGCTGGAGGACAGTGAGCCATCACTGGAAGTGCCACTGGCAGCGGATATTGCTCTGAAAGCATTGACTACAGGAGGGATTTTTCTGGGGGGAGGAATATGTCCAAAGATTCTTCCTAAATTAAAAGCCGCTATATTTATGGAATCTTTTTCCAACAAAGGAAAATTCAAGAGCCTTCTCGAGACGGTACCTGTAACGGTAATCCTTAACGATAAAGCAGCCCTGATTGGAGCGGCTTACATTGCGACGAAAGCCAGTGAAATGATCTGACTGAGGCGTGGTCTATTTTTGAACCTGGTCGCAGATAGGGAATTTAAGTTTGTGACACAACAATCAATCATTCAGCAAGCTGCCGAATTAATTCACCGTGCACGGAAGATATTAGTCTTCACTGGAGCCGGGATCTCAACCGAGTCTGGAATACCTGATTTTCGATCGCCAGGGGGTATTTGGTCCCGATACAATCAAGATGACCTGACTTATCAAAAGTTCATGTCCCATGAGAAATATCGTAGGCTTTACTGGGCTTATGATCAAGCCCGGTATCCTGCGATGCGCGATGCCAGCCCTAACGCAGCCCATGAGGCGATCGTTGAAATCGAAAAAAGCGGAAGGCTAGTAGCCTTGATCACCCAAAATATAGACGGATTGCATCAGAAATGCGGAAGCTCTATCGAAAAAATTTACGAACTTCATGGCACTGTTATGGAAGTAACCTGCTTGGACTGTAAAACCCGATGGCCCAGACAAGAAATTGTTAAGAAGATGGAAAGAGACAATCTTGAAGTCCCGTATTGCGAATACTGCGGAGGACCACTGAAATGCGCCACGATCGCATTTGGTCAAACGTTGCCGCAAGACGTGCTTATGGCGTCCTTCAGGCATGCGTCATCATGCGACCTCTTTTTGATAATTGGGTCTTCATTGGTCGTCCAGCCGGCGGCAATGCTGCCATCACAAGCGAAACAGGCAGGGGCGAAGCTGATTCTGGTAAACCTTTCCACAACTCCTTATGATCACATTATTGACGTAATTATAAAGGGGAAGGCCGCCAAGACCATGCAAAGCGTTATGTCTGAATTCAGACAGATCTCCGTGCTAGGTTCATAAGGCCACAAAGAAGCGAGACAGGCCATCGAGGTCCTGTCTCGCTTGAATTATCTTAAACAAATCTAATAAAAATAACAGATTAACGTTTTGAAAATTGAAAACTGGCTCTTGCCCCTCGTTTCCCATATTTCTTACGCTCTTTAACACGAGAATCTCTCGTGAGAAAACCAGCGCTTTTGAGCATAGATCTGAAACTGGAATCCACTTCCAGAAGAGCCTTGCTTATACCATGCTTGATTGCTCCGGCCTGTCCTGACAATCCGCCGCCGTGAACCGACACCGTGACGTCAAAACGTCCGGCTGTTTGAGTCAACTCAAACGGCTGCATGATAACCATTCGTGAAGTGGGCCTGCCGAAATAGCTGTCTATAGGTCGGGCGTTGATCACGAGCTTACCGGCTCCGGGTTTAAGCAAAACCCTTGCGATAGCGTTCTTTCTCTTTCCGGTGGCGTAAAATGATTCTTGAGACATCTACCACTCCATATCAAAAGTTGTAGGTTTGAGGCTGCTGGGCCTGATGAGGATGAGAATCGGCAGCGTAAATTTTGAGTTTGCCGAGTTGAGCGCGTCCAAGCGTATTCTTAGGAAGCATGCCTCTAACCGCCAGCCTAAACATTTTGTCAGGTTTTTGCTTGAGCAAAGTTTCCGCCTTGATGGTTTTCAGTCCACCAGGATAATTGCTGTGACTGTAGTATACTTTTTGTTTAAGCTTCTTCCCTGTAAGCTTAACTTTGTCGGCATTTATAACTATCACAAAATCACCGGAATCCATGTGGGAAGCAAATTGCGGCTTATTTTTACCACGCAGGATACGCGCGCATTCCACCGCCACTCTCCCCAAGACTCTATCCTTGGCGTCTATGACAACCCATTTTCGTTCCACTTCCCCTTTTTTTGGGGTCCACGTTTTCATGTGACACCTCTCCGTAACTATAAACTAAAATGTTTACTATTGAAGTGTGTGTTTGTCAACCAAATTGCATAGAACTCGGCAATTGAGGATAAAAACAAAAATAATTTATACTCGTTGACCAAAGCTGGGGTTTCTGGCGCTTCATAGTCAATTGCCACCGCCAATTAGGGGCAGAACTTTGTCTACGGTAAAAAAAACAACGTGACGCAAAAGCGGCTCAGTGAACATGGAATAATCGCATCGGCGGCAAATGCTGGCCACCAACT
>JAZDKD010000099.1:0-3124 GCA_043803345.1 Pseudomonadota bacterium | reverse complement strand
GCCAAGATGCAGCATCCTGCATGCTGCCGGATGCTCTGCTGGACGCTGTCTTCACGGACCCGCCTTATTTTGGCAATGTTCAATATGCGGAACTCATGGATTTCTGTTACGTCTGGCTGAAAAAGTTGGTTGGGCAAAATTTCCATGCATTCAAAGGAGATTCTACACGCACACCTGATGAATTGACCGGCAACGTGGATATGGGCCGGGGCCTGGATCATTTTACAGAAGGGATTTCTGCAGTATATCAAAAAATGTCGAAGGCATTAAAACCCGGGGCACCCCTGGCGTTTACTTATCATCACAACACTATCGAAGCATATTACCCTGTAGCGGTGGCGATCCTTGATGCCGGTCTGACCTGCTCTGCGTCGCTTCCTTGTCCTGCCGAAATGGGGGCATCCATTCATATCAATGGGACCGGATCATCCATAATCGACACTGTTTTTGTTTGCCGGAAAACAGGCGTAATGCAACGAAAGTGGATAGCGGATACGCCACATGAGCTCGCTCGAATTGTGGAAAAAGACTTAAACCATCTTAGGTCCGGAAATGTCAAACCTACTCGTGGTGATATTAGATGTGTTACCTATGGGCACCTGATCCGCCTGGCGATCTGGTCCTTGCGGCTTAACTGGAACAAAAACAAACCAACAACATCACGTATCGCGAAAGTGGCGGATTGGCTCCGACGCTTCGGTGGATGGGCCGACGTCGAAAAATGCATGGAGTGTGAACAAAAAGAGGTGGCAAATGATACGTCGTTGTTCTCAGTGAATGAGAGCGATGCAAAATATGGAGAAGAATATGCCGATGTTCCCTTTTGAAGCTACCCCGGAGGAAATTCTCCGAGATCCGGAAATCTATGTCGATTCTGTTTTTTCATGCCTGGAATCGGAATTTCTCGTAATGCCCAAAGGGGTAGGGTTTGTGGAATATTCAGTTTTCGAACGTGGCTACGAAGCATTGAAAGCATCTACCGAGGGATTTTCTAAGCTTGATCCTGACAGAATATACCCTATGACGGTTTCCGAGCCAATTTCGATTGTGGTTCTGCGATCCATGCTTGGATTTACACCTCCAGAATGGGGCTATGTCACTACACAAAGAACTGGAGTGCAGGTTACTCAAGGCTTTGTACGTTCCCTTGATCGGAAAGTGCGAATGGCGCCTGAAACAGTACTCAATACAAATGGAGTTACGAAGGAACGACTTGAGGCGATGGTCCAAACCGCATGTCAATTGTTATCGGACGGTGCTCCCGAAGTAGACTTTGACCAATTGCATCGGTTGAACAAGGCCGATACAAAACAGGGCGTCGCCAGCATCAAGAACCTTTCCAGAATAGGCGCCCCTTATGCGATGCTGTTGTATGAGCGGTTTCTTGGAAGACCTTTTGCCGGCCACCGTGACTCTGTAAGCGAAACCATTGGTGACAATCTGGAATCGGCAATTGAGGATGTGCTCACCAAGGCAGCCATCAGTTTCCGAAAGACCAAACGAGCGGAACGAGTCGAAGGTTTCGACCAGACACCGGATTTCATTATACCCAGTGAATTCAATCCGCAAATAATCATTGAAGCAAAAATTACCGAGGACGATGGTACAGCTCGTGATAAGGTGACACGCATTCAACATCTTGGTGAATTGAGCCTGGCTGGACGAACCGTAAATAATTCAAAATATGAGGTTATAGCATGTATCGGCGGACGTGGTTTCGGAGTCCGTAGGGAGGACATGAAAAAGATGATCCTTGCAACAAGGGGTAAGGTATTTACTGCGAAAACCTTGGACCGCCTTGTTGAATGTACCCGCTTGAGAGAATTCAAGGCAAAGCAGTAAGTTAGATCCTCGATGGCGCGACACAATGATTACGTATCAAACATATTGGGTACTTGTCTTGGGGTCGACCAAGATTTGTGCAGAGCCAAAGGGCGATATAGGCATTAAAAACATCTATTTCTGGGACATTAAAATTGAACAATCAAGAACTTATCTTGGGCGACCCGGACCGGACCGCAATAAAGGCGTTGACGGAACATGTGTAGAACAAAATCTAAATTCGGGGGGATTATACCCAATAATGGCATTGACCTGCCGATAATCTGTATTATGTTCCCCACTTAAACTCAATGATCATTTCCGCACCAATCTTTGAAGCCTACCTTAAGTGTCCTTCCAAATGCTGGCAGTTTTGTCTTGGCGAAAAAGGCGAAGAGAATGTTTACTCGGATTTCATCCGGATGCAGGATAATGCTTACCGTACCGCAGGGCTTGAGAGATTGATGGTTAAATTCCAAGGAGGCGAACATGTTGCCTTGCCATCTGCGCCAGTGGACATAAAGACGGCTTCATGGCGGTTGGCAATAGGGATAGTAGCAAAAAAGGAAAGTCTGGAATCCCATCTGCATGCTGTAGAACAATTACCTTCTCATGGCCAGGATAAACCGGTTCAATTCATACCAATCCGTTTCGTTTTTGCCAATAAGCTTACTAAGAGTGATAAGCTTCTTCTGACGTTTGATGCGCTTGTGCTGTCGGAAATGATCGGACGAGAGATTACCCATGGAAAAATTATCCATGGTAACGGATATGCCGCATTTAAAGTAAAGACGTCTGTCTTGACGGGTGAAGTACGGAAACTCACGGGAAAGATTGTGAAGATGCTGAAGGACAAATTACCGCCCGACCTCATACTTAACCGTCACTGCCCAGAGTGCAAGTACCAGGACCGGTGTCGACAGAAAGCAATAGAAAAAGACGATCTCAGTCTGCTGACAGGCATGGCTGAGAAAGAACGTAAGAAATTAAACAGTAAAGGTATTTTTACTGTGACACAATTGTCCTATACCTTTCGGCCCCGTCGTCGCTCCAAATGGCAACGAGACAAACGTGAGAAGTATCATTACTCCCTCAAGGCGCTCGCAATTAGAGAAAAAAAAATCTATATTGTCGGCAACCCAGAGCTAAAAATAGAAGGCACGCCGATTTACCTTGACGTTGAGGGATTGCCAGATCGTGATTTTTACTATCTCATCGGCTTGAGAATCAGAAACGGCGAGTCTATTGTTCAACACAGTTTATGGGCAAATAGTACAGAAGATGAAGAAGCAATATGGCGGGA